>NZ_JARKPW010000057.1:0-41892 GCF_029975095.1 Aminiphilus sp. | reverse complement strand
TCAATTTCAATCGCTATTTCTACAAGTACCAGCCGCCAAGACCACTTGAAGAGATCGAGGCCGATCTCAAAAAGATCGAGAGGGAAATCGCGGACATGCTCGCGGAGATGACGGAATGACGGAAAATCTTATGGAACCTTCCACTACAGCCGAAATGATCTTACCCACCTTTGATGGACACTCTGACAAGCCAATACGACACCTCTCAGAGGTGAGCCTGAAAGACGCGGCGAAGCGGCTCGGCGTGTCGGAAACGCTTTCGCTTTTCCCGTTGGGCTTTGGACATGGATCTTAACCTGTGAGTTGCGTGCGTCTTCATCCTTTAAAGCGATATTCGGCTATGCTGGTGGCGCTCCCGCACTTGAAGGTGATTCCCCCTTATGTTAGCATGCGGTGCATGCGTTCTTCACGCAGGTAGGTGGGTACTGCTGTCTTTTTCGGAGGTGGAGGTCATGTCGGCTGGTCCGGCCGCTTTCCGTGCCCTCTGTGCCTGGGCGTTGCGGAAGGTTTTTTCGTGGTGTCGTGGAAGCGCATCTTCTGCAGCCGCCCGCCGCGATGACATCGGTTTCCGGTTCTCGTTGTGCGATGTGCCATGAGCGTACCCCAGGGGAGGGGAAAGAGAATGAAGACGCGCTATTTTCGGGCAATCTACATCGACCTGGAGAATATTTCTCCTGAGACGGACCTTCGGCTCCTGCTGGAGGAGATCGCCCTCAAGTCCGACGACGAAGAGCTGACCAACGTCTACGCCATCAAGCTGGCCTGCGGGGACAGCAACTCCATCAAAAATTTCCGGGAACAGCTTCTGCAGCTCAACTTCGACATCAGGGAAACGCCCCATCTCTCCAAATCGAGCAAAAAGAACCGCGCAGACCTGATCATTTCCATTGAAGCCTTCGAGAGCCTTTACCAGAAAAACCCCGAGATCGACCAGTACATCTTCATCACCTCAGACGCGGATTTCACCGTGGTGATGGACAAGCTCCGGAAATACGGCAGGGAGGTCTGGCTCGTCACGAAGAAGAGCGACGCGGAGCGTCCCATCTTCAACAGTGCCTGTGATGCGGTGCTTGTGCTGGAGGACTACCGGAAGGGACGCGAGCGGGAGAGCAACGATTCCGGGGGGAAGAAGTGGGAGTTCCTGTCCGACCTGGGTTTCACCCGGGAAGAGGCGAGCCAGATCAAGCTCGTCCTTGAATCCTTTCCAAAGGACGAATGGCATCACTTTTCCTCCTTCGGCAACAAGATCAGGAACACCTACAAGGCCTTCACGTACCGGGGAAAGAAACTCAACAGCCAGACCAAGCTCTTCAAGGAACTCCGGGACCGGAAGATCGTGGAGATCCGCAAGAGCGACGGAGCGGATCAGTTCCGGGTGGAATAGGGTCGTTCGTGCCGCACGGGCCGTCCCCGGATTTTCGGGAGACGGCCCGTTTGCTGTTTCGTGGTCGTGTCGGTTTTCGGGAAGGGAAGCGATGTCCATGGATAGGTTGCGGAAGGGTGCGCACGTTTTTCTTCGGAGGCCCGTCGCGGAGGACGAGGACGAATTCCTCGCACTGATGCGGCGGAGCCTGGAGTTCCTTGCTCCCTGGATTTATCCTCCGTCGGACGGGGAGGCTTTCCGGGAATACCTCCGCGGCCGGGACGGCGAGCGGGACGACGGGTTTTTCCTGTGCCTGAACGACACGGGGGAGATCGCCGGAGTGATCAACCTCAATGCCATTGTGCGGAGGTGGTTCCAGAGCGCCTATCTCGGCTACTACATGGGTGCGCCCTTCGCGGGGCGGGGGTTCATGACCGAAGGGATCGGGCTCGTCATGTCCTTTGCCTTCGGCGACCTGGGGCTCCACCGGCTGGAGGCGAACATCCAGCCGGGAAACGCGGCCTCCATCGCCCTGGTACGCCGCTGCGGTTTCCGCAAGGAAGGGTATTCTCCCCGCTATCTCAACGTGAACGGCGAGGGGTGGAAGGACCACGAGCGCTGGGCCCGGCTCGCCGACGACGAAGCCTGAGGTGCGCGGCACCGCTCGTTCCCCCGGTGTGGATGCTCTCCGCATGTCCTTGACGCACGGAAGCCGCGACGGGGTGTCGCACGCTCAGGGGGCGATGCGTCAACGGCACCGGTGAAACAGGAGAGCCCCTCCGCGCCTACTTCTCCGCCCAGCTTTCCGCCACCACCGCCTCGGCCACGACGGGAACGGATGCAAGAAAGCGGGCTCCCGCGTCCTCCATGGTGCGCGACAGGATTTCCGCGGCGGCGGTGGCGTGCTCTTCGGGCACTTCGAGGAGAATTTCGTCGTGCACGGAGGCGACGATGCGCGCTTCCGTTCCGGAGAGGGCGGCGGGCAGCCTGCCCAGGGCCTCCTTGAGAATGTCCGCTGCGGTTCCCTGGACGGGAGTGTTGAGGCGCCCGGGAAGCCCCTCGCCGGGAGGAATGCGGCGCAGCCTTCCCGAGAGGGTTCGAACCTCCGCGGAGGGATTTTCCGCTTCCTTCCGGTGCCAGGCGGCGATACCGGAATAGGCGTCGAAGAAGCGGGAGCGAAAGTGCTCCGCCTCGCCTCCGGTCATGGCCGCTCCGAAGGTGCTCTGGGCGTAGCGCTGCAGCCCCCGTGCGCCCATGGCGTAGATGAGGCCGAAGTTGATGGCCTTGGCGAGCTGGCGCTCTCCTTTTGTCACGTCCTCCGGGGCTTTTCCCGTCACAAGCGAGGCGGTGACGCGATGCAGGTCCTCGCCCGAGCGGTAGGCCTCTCTCATCCGGGTGTCCCCGCTGATTTCCGCGGCCACGCGCAGCTCGATCTGGGAATAGTCCGCAAGGACGAGGCGCTTGCCCGGCGGCGCGGCGAAGCAGCGTCGGAACCGGGCTTCCCGGGGAATCTGCTGGATGTTGGGCGCTGCGCAGGCAAGGCGGCCCGTGGGGGTGCGCACTTGTGCGTAATGGGAGTGCAGGCGCCCCGTGACGGGATGAATGTGTGCGGCAATGGCATCCCCGAAGGCAGAAGCGGCCTTGGCGATCTTCCGGTACTCCAGAAGGGCCTTCACGGCGGGGTGATCCGCGAAGGGCTCCAGGTCGCTTCGGGATGTTCCCGTCAGCGGAAGGCCGCCCCGAAGCCGGAGCGCTTCGAGGAGCTGCTTCGTGCTGTCGGGGTTCACCAGAGCGCCGTCGTCGAAGAGAGAGAGCTGCCCTTGCCGCGGAAGCGCTCCGAGGGCAGCCCGGAGCACCTTGAGGGCGGCGGCCTTCTCCTCTTCCAAAGTCGTTCGAAGGGCGTCGAAGCGCTCCCGGGAGAGGGGCATTCCTGTGGCGTGCATTTCCGCAATCGCGAAAACGCAGTCGAATTCGAGCTTCGCCGTCCCAACGAGTCCCTTGCTTCGCAGGAGAGCGACGAGGGCCTCCCGGAGGGGAAGCAGGATCGCCGCATCCCGTGCGGCGTAGCAGAGCTGTTCCGACGACAGGGAGGCGGTGCGCCAGTCGCTGCGTCCCAGCTCTTTGGGGAGGTCCACGCCGAGATGGCGCGCCGCCAGGGCACCCAGACCATGACTGCCGTCGTCCTCGCCGCAGGCCGCAAGCTGGGCCGCCAGCATGGTGTCAAAAAGGGGAGGAGCCACGGGGAGTTCCTCTCCGGCGAGGAAAGCCAGATCGAAGGCGGCGTTCTGGAAGATCTTCACGGCTTTGCCCGTCAGAAGGCGCCGCAGGGGCTCCCGCGCCTCCGCGGTCCGGATGCGGAACAGGTCCGCCAGGAGCACCGAGCGCTCCGGCGCGGCGATCTGTACCAGGCGGACCCGGCATCGGATCGGGTCGAGCCCCGTGGTTTCCGTGTCGATGCCGAGAAAAGGGCTCTCGTCGAGGCGGAGTTCTCTGACCGCCTCGGCCAGATCGTCCGCGGAGGAGGCCACGAGAAAGGAGACAGGCAATCCGTTGTCGTCCCGGTGTCTTTTCACAGCGTCGCCTCCGTCGCGGATGTTTCCGGCAGGGAAAACGCACCCTCCTGCACGGTTCCGCTGCACCTGTCATTGTAGCGCGAGGGGCGGGCGGTATCGAGAACAGGGCATGTGCCCGGCTGCGTTACTTCTTCTCCGGAGCGTCGTTTTCCGTATCGTACTTTTTTTTCCAGAAAAAATTGACGTGACGAACCATTGCCTCCCGCGCTTTGTGGGGAGAGCCGCTTTTCATCGCCTCGAGAACTTTCCAGTGTTCACGCCTGTCCGTGTCCGGGAGCAGGGAGTAGTGGAACTCCCGTTGTGCCCATATTTCACTGCGCAGTGAATTGAGGAGTTTGGTGAGGAGATGGTTTCCGGAGATTTCGACGATGGCGTTGTGGAATGTGTCGTGAATGTCGTAGAGAGATTCGCCGCGTTCTTCACCCCTCAGAATGTACTCGAGTTTGTCGATGTCCTCGGGGGTCGCCCGTTCCGCCGCCCAGTACGCCGCCTGCCCCTCCAGAAGTTGCCGGATCTGCATGAGTTCCGTGTACGAGGAATCGGAGAACATTGTTACGGCAAGCTGCGTTCCGTTCAGGATCCTGTCGGCGTTCGCCGAAAGGAACGTGCCCTGCCCCGGATGCGCCTCCAGGACGCCGGAATGGGCAAGTGCCTTCAATACCTCGCGGATGCACGTGCGGCTGACGCCGAATGTCGCTGCCAGCGCCTGCTCCCCCGGAAGTTTGCTCCCGGGTGCCCAGTGGTTTTCCTTGATCGCCTTGATCATCTGGGCCATGACATCGTCATGAAGCGTGGATCTGTTTGCATGTTTCAACACTATGGTGTTCAACCTCCCTAAACATGGTGATATTCCGATGGCATTCACGACATAACCGAGGAAGCCGAAAAGACATGCCGTTCTCATGGGGCGGCGCTGTTCTTTTCCGGGAACATATTATACAGTACGACATTCCGTACATGATACAGACGATTTTCGGGCACATGTATCCTTGTTCGGATGTTGCCGGATGGAGCGTTGCTTGCGGGAGCTTCTTGCGTGCGAAGGGAAGGAAGACCGCCCGTTCGCACGGGGACAGGCGGTCTTCCTGCGGGAAGGAGAAGAGACGGTCGGCCTGTCCGTTTATGACGAAAGGGGACACCTGCCGTGCGTTCCCCTTGCGGTCTCGCGGGGAATGATGTACTCGAAGTTGCCGTTGATTTCCGATTTGGTCTCGCGCCCGTTCGCCACTTCCAACAGAAATGCATACAGCGCAGCTCCCGTCTCGGGGATGGAACAGCCCTGGATGACGGTTCCCGCGTTGAAATCCGTGATGCTCGCGAGTTTTTCGAACGTTTCCGGATTTCCGGTGAGTTTGAGTGTCGGCATGACTGCGTTGCCGACGGGTGAGCCGCGACCGGAACTGAAGGCTGTCACGACAGCGCCTTCCATGGCGAGACCGGTCAGGTTGAACGGGTCCGGACCCTGTGCACGGTTGTCGATGATCCAAAGTCCCGGATGCGGAACGGGTTCTCCGAGTTTCAGGACCCCCTGTACGGGCGATGTTCCCATTTTCTTGATGTTTCCCATGGATTTTTCCACGAGTGTCGTGATCCCTCCGGCCTTGTTTCCAGGCGTCGGGTTGACTTCTTCGATCCGTTGTCCGTAGGTGCTGTGGTATTCCTCGCGGAGCTCCGAGATCATGTCGAGTACGCGCAGACCCACGTCGCGGGTTGCCGCACGGGCCGCAACGATGTGCTCGCTTCCGGGAAAGCCCGCCACTTCGGACATGAGGACGCTGCCCCCGTTCGCGATGACGAGGTCGGTCATCACGCCGATGACGGGATTCGCAGACAGTGCCGTGGTCCAGTCGGACCCGCCGCACTGGACGCCCACGACGAGGTCGCCCACCGAACAGGGAACGCGTCGTTCCGCTTCGACCATCGCCTTGATCCGGCGGATGTGTTCCACTCCCCGCTTTTCTGCCTGGGGCGAGCCTCCCTCGCGCTGAATGAGGACCGTCTCGACGGGTTTGCCCGTTTCGGCGATGGTGCTGCGGATCTCCTCCATGTTCGTCTGTTCGCAGCCGAGCCCCACGAGTAGAACACCGCCGACATTCGGGTTTCTTCCCGCCGAGATGAGCGCCAGTTTGGTCCGCTCGTGATCGTGCTCGAATTCCGTGCACCCCTGCTCGTGCACGACGGGAATCGTTCCGGTTGCGTGTGCGATTCGCTCCGTGACGGTGTTGGAACAGGACACCATGGAGATCGCGAGGATGTAATTCCTGATTCCGACACGACCGTCGAGGCGTCTGTAGGCGTTGATCTTCGTCATGGTGTCACCCTTTCTCCGCCCGGAACGCACGCTCGTATTCGTTGCACAGCCGGTTCGTGATGTCCTCCACGTTGTGGGAATGCACGTGTTCGCCCTCGGCGATGTCGCACGAGGCGAGGCCTATGGTGACGGCGTATTTCACGACGGGTCGGCCGCGTGTGATCGAAGTGATCGCGACCTTGTGGCCCAGGGGAACCGCAGTTTTCGCGTCGATGCGCAATTCTGCGCAGTGGAGCGTTTCTCCGGCGGCCGTGTCCTGCACGACCACCGCGACGTTGTCTTCCGGTTCGATCCGTATGGCTTTTTTGATCGCCGCGTTTTCCATCGTCTTCTCTCCTCCGGGGAAGATATCTTCAGTTCTATATCATGTCCGCGATCTCGCGGGGCGATTTTCCTTCAAGGCCCATCTTCGCGAGGGTCTGTCCCGTCTTGAAGTAGTCTTCGTCCAGAAGAAGTCCGCAAAGCTCGATGACCGAGCGCATGATCGGTGTGGCGACGCCTGCGAGTGCTCCGAGTTCAACGAGGGGAACCATGGAGAAAGGTGTGTCCTCGGTGAGAAAGCGGTGGTCGAGGGTCTTCGGTGCATCGGGTTTCTGTCCGCCGAACGCGGTGTTCGCCTGTATGACGGAATAAAGGTCGGAGCCTTGGACATTGTACTGTGTGCGGATCGTCTCCACCGTGCTCATGAGATCGAGTCCGAAAGCTTTTCCGACCGCCAGACGCTCGCGATCCACGGCCTCCATGGCGCGACAGACGCAGGGCGGCATGCCGTCGAAGTAGAAACGAAAATCGCCTTTCGTGTTCTCGATTCTTCCGGCGTTCATGAGCATGGGGACGCAGTGGACGATCATGTTCGTGTTGGCCATGCTCGTCTGGAGGACGTTCGCGCCCTTTGTGTACGACGTGCAGAACGCCTGGCGCATTGCCGCATCGACGCGGTCGTAATCATGGTTTGGAAGGACGGCGAGTGTGACGGGATTTTTGACGCCCCGGACGTTGACTCTTCCCGGTTCGATCGCCGCGCAAGCATAGGGGAGGTTGTCCGTTTCGCCGACGAGCACGTCGCGCCCGAGTTTTCGGAACGCGTTTTTCAGGCCGAACGTTCCGTAGTTGCCGGGAGAGAGAACGAGGATTTGTCCATCCCTGAAATACGGCAGTGTGAGATCGAAGAATGCCTTCTGGGCGAAGGACGGTGCCGTGAAGTAGACGATCTCGGCCTCGCGCAGTGCCTCTGCCGCGTCCGTCGTTGCGTTGGCGAGCTTTCCGTCGCCGACGATCCTGTTCTCCATCGTGATGATGTTTCCTCTGTCTCGAATGGCGTCGACAACGGCTGCGAATGCCGGATGTTCGTAGAGCGTGACGGAATGTCCCCGGAGTGCGAGATCTCCGGCGAGTGCCTGTCCGCCGTTGCCGGCGCTCATGACAGTGATCTTTCTCATGTCGCATCTCCTCTTCTGGATATGAAAAAACGAAACGTTCTCTTCGGTGGCGCGTGCATTCCATTCGGGACGTACGGCGGTGGGAGAGCCGTGCTCGCGGTTCTCCCACCGCACGTGGGGCGATTGGGACTTATTCGAGCACGAACGTGGAGGTGATCTCCTTGAATGCCGCGCCGCCGACGATCTTCTCGAACTCTGCCCAGGAGGCTTCACGGCCGATCCGGGCGAACTCCTTCAATTGTTCCTCGGTCGGACGGTACACGGCCGTTCCGGCTTGTTCGAGCAGATCGACGTACTTGTCCTGGTCGCTTTCCACCCGAGCCCAGCGCCGCTGTTCGAGTTCCTTCGCCTTTGCGTCGAGGAGCGTCCGATCAGCGTCGGAGAGAGAATTGTAGAGGTCGAGATTGATCATGAAAGGCCAGCATTCGAAGTGTGTATTGGCAGCGATGTAGCATTTTATGATGTCTTTAAAAGAAACATAGTAGTTCTCTGCGCCTCCGCCGAAAATGCCGTTGACGATCCCTGTTTGGGCGGCCGTGAAGAACTCGGAAAACGGAAGGGGCGTTGCCTGATATCCGAACGCGTCGGCGAGGACTTCCCAGGTTTTCATCGTCGGGACACGCACCTTGAGATTCTTGGGAGAGGTGGGGTTGAGCGGCTCGGCGGGTTCTTTGAGCAGGCCGATGCCTCCGAAATAAACCGGCCAGTATGCCAGCACCTTGATGTTCTGCTTTTCATACAGCTTTGCGACGTAGTCGGTGAAGGGCGTTCCGGAGGCGTAGTTCTTCCGTGCGAGCGCGTAGGTGGGCACGACATACTGCAGCGTGAAGGCAAGAAGCTTTTTGTCCACATTCGTGGCGGCGGACATGATTCCCATCTCCACGGCACCGATGCCGATCTTCTCCTGGACGACGGTGTAATCGCCGAGCTGGTTCGAACCATACACCTTGATGTCGATCCGGCCGTTCGTGGCCGCACGCATTTCGTCGGCGAACCACGTGATCTCCTTGTCGATCTCGGAGCCGGCGGGGCGGATGTGGGCGACTTTCCACGTGTAGGATTGTTCCGACGCAAAGGCGCAACCGGCGAGGAGCATTGTGCCGAAGGCCAGGGTCGCAAGAAACAGAGCAACACACTTTTTCACTCGGAATCCCTCCTCAAGGAATAGAGAATACAGGCCAGCGTTCACGGGTAAACGGTTTGGTGCATCGGGACGGACATTTCACGCCCAGGGATTTTGCGACCGCATCCCTCCCTTCTCCTTTTGCGACGGCGGTGGCTTACATGTAGCCGAGAACCCTCGGAAGCGTCAGCGACAAAGCCGGCCAATAGGTGGTCAGCAGCATGACGGGAACGTACCCCAGAAGGAAGAGCCCCACATGGGGGAGGATGTCGACGAACTCGACTTTGCCGATACGCATCCCGAGGTAGAGCAGACTCGCATAGGGTGGTGTCAGGCTTCCGATCGCTAGGTTCACGCAGAAAATCGCGGCGTACTGGATCGGATGCAGGCCGATTGCCTGGGCCAGTGGCAGGAGCAGGGGTGCGACCAGAATGATGCCGGTCACATCGTTGACGATCATTCCTACGAAGAGCAGCAGGAGGTTGATCAGAACGAGAATCATGGTCTTGTTCGTCGTCAGGCTGAACACGGCCTTCACGATGAGCTGTGGGATCTGGAGCACGACATAGGTCTGGCTCAGCATCATGCTGCACAGGATCATGATCATGATGGATCCGGTCGAAACTCCCGAACTTTGGGACACGGAGAAGAAGGTCTTGGGCGTCAGCCCCTTGTACACGAGAAACCCCACGGGAATGGAGTAGACGACTGCCGCCGCGGCGGCTTCCGTGGGTGTCATGACGCCGCCGTAGATGCCGCCGAGAATGAGAACGGGCATGAAGAGCGCGGGAAGCGCCTTCCATCCCTTGCGCACGATCTGCCGCTGTTTTTCCTCCGCGCTGATTTCCGGCGCGAGGACAAGGGGGAATTTTCTGGCGCAGTACAGATTGATTCCGCAGAAGATTGCCATGGTGAGAAGCCCCGGCCCGATGGTGGAGAGAAAGCACGCGAGCACGCTGGTTCCCGTAACCCATCCGAAAATGATCATCGGTGTGCTCGGCGGAATCAGGACGCCGAGGATCGACGAGCTGGTTACGAGCGCGGTCGCGAACGGCCTGGGATAGCCGCGGGCCACCATTTCCGGGATGAGCATGTTTCCGGTCGCCGCAACGCCGGTGAAGGCACTGCCCGAGATGGCACCGATCAGGGCGCATGTGACGGTCGCGACGATGCCCAGTCCTCCGCGGACTCGCCCGACGAAGATGTCGACGAATTCGAGAAGGTACTTCGCGATGCCGCTTTGGCTCATCAGCGATCCGGCGTAGATGAACAGCGGAATGCAGAGCAATGCCGGACTCAGGATCTGCTGCAACCCCCAGAGCATCATGCCCTTCATCGAAACACCGCCGACGATGCTCATGTACAGAAGTGCGCCGCTGAAGGAGAGCGCGATGGGAATGCCGAGGGAAAGAAGGCCCATCAGGATGACGAGAGAGATGATGGAAATGGTTACCATGCTAGAAGCCCTCCTCTTCTTGGTCGTTGACGGGAATCTCCTTCGGGGTCGCCAGGAAGAGGCGCGTGTAGTCGAAAAATTCGACAACGGTGTAGAGCAGCATCAGTGCCATGCAGAGAAAAACCGGGGCTTCCGCGTAGATCCAGGGAATGAAGAGGGTGTCGCTGAGCTTCTCGACGCGCAGGGAGTACTTGAGAAAGTCGTAGCCCCAATAGGTCAGCCAGCACAGAATCCCCGAGGCGAGAAGCGCCGCGATCGCACGCAGCAGAAAGATCTGTTTTTTCCGATGGAAAAAGATTTCGAGAACCCGGGCAATGAGCTGGTTCTGTTCTGACGATGCTTTTACCGCGGCGGCGAGATAAAGCCACGTCGTCGGAAAGTAGCACAATTCTTCGATGCCCATGAGAGGAGAACGGAAGACGTACCGGAGAAGCACCTGTCCGAAGACGAGAAGCGAGATGACGATGAGGCTCAGTACGACAACGGCATCGAGTGCCTTGTCGAGCGGAAGAAGCATGTGCCTCAGCGCAGATCGTCGTGTTTCCACCATGGATCACCCTTTCGGTCCGAAACGATGTTCGGCGGGGAACATCCGGGTTATTCGAGCGCTTTTGCTGCGTTTTCTCTCTCGATGATGATCCGGGCCATCACGGTTGCTGCGGGAGTCATTCCCTCCTGAGCGGTCCGGCCGATCGCGGCCATGGATTCGTCCGCGTTTCCGCAGACGAGGCCGTCTCCCCGCGGAACAACGTAGCCGTCGCGTGCGAGCAGTGCCGATTCGATCGCCATTCCCGCCGCTGCGGAGAGTTTGAGCGCGCAGCCGTACTTGGCACCGTCGCAGACAATGCCCGTGAGGCTGCCCGTCATGTTCTGGATGGCGCGGTCCGCGCAGGCGACGTCGCCGCCCAGCAGCATCGACGTTCCCGCCGCGACGCCGATTCCTGCTGCCATGGCGCAGGCGCAGATGGCGGAAAGACGACCGATGCGGCTTTTCATGAGAATTGTCAGCAGATAGCTCAATGCGATGGCCCGCAGTGTCACCTCCTCGTTCACACCGAATTCTTCGCCCGCAACAACGAGCGGAAGCATGGCGGTGATGCCCACGTTGCCGCTTGTCGCACAGCTCATCGCGGGGAGGCCGAGCCCGCCCATGCGGGCGTCGGAAGCGGCGGCCGTATAGGACTTCACTTTGAGCATGAGGTTGCCGTTCTCCCATTTTCTGTATGCCGGGCCGAATCCGGCTCCGACACCCCCGGCGAGGCCTGCTTCGGCAAGTTTCCGGTTCATGGCGATGCCGCTTTTCAGGAAGTCGATGTCCGCAAGGGGGACTGTTTCGGCGAACCGGTAGAGATCTTTCAGGGTGTATCCGAGAATCGCATCTTTCGAATAGTCGAACGACGTTCCTTCGAGGCTCGCACGGTTATCGAGCAGTATGGCACCATTGGCTTCCAGATAGACGACGTTCGTATGCGTCTTCGCGACGATTGCCCGGCCGATACCCTTGTCCGTCTCGACCTCGGCCTCGATGCGCAGTCCCACACCCTCATACTCCCAGAAAATGTCCACGTCGACATGCTTCACGAACGCCAGAGCGTTCTTTTCTTCCTCGGGCGTCACCTTGTTGAGAACTTCGAGTCCCGCGGCGGGATCTCCGGCGACAACCCCGAGCGCGACGGAAATGTCGATGCCCATATGATCGGTTCCGGGAATGCCGACACGCAAACTGTTCTTGTAAGAATCCTTGTCCATGCGAACTGTTGCGCGTTGGGGCGTTCCGCCCACGGCATCCCGGGCCGCAGCGGCGGCAAAGGCGATCGATACGGGGCCTGTGCAGCCCAGAGCCGGTTTGGTTTCTTTCCTGAGTATTTCAAGCAGTTCCTGCATGAGTGGCCTTCCTTTCTTATTCGACGAACACGTATTTCCCGCCCATTTCCCGGGCGCTTGCACGCTCCCAGGCCAGCGCGGCGACGGAAATATCCATTGCTCCGGTGCCGATGGGAATGCAAAGGACACGCTTGCCGGAGACGGGAATACTCTTTCTCTCCACCGCAAGTTCTCCGATTGTGGCGGAAATGTTCTTCTCCGTGATGGCTCCTGCATCCGCGAGTTTGGCGAGTGCTCCCCGGTGGAGTGTCTGGCCGATATGGTCGACGATGATGCTGTGTGCGTTCAGGATGCATTCGTCCGTGCATTCCTGATAGGAACCCATGGGGAAGAGAATCATGCCGGGCCGGAACCATTCGTGTCGGAAGAACTCCTCTTTCGATTGGGTGACGCAGACGCATACATCAGCCTCGGCTGCCTCTTCAGGGTTTTTCGCGATATGGATGCGCCCCTTCACGACGTCTTTCATGTCATCCGCATAGCGTTCGGAAGCGCTGGCGTTGACGTCGTAAACACGCACCTCCGAGAGGTCGAACAGTTCGGAAAGAGCCATGGTTTGCGTGTGTCCCTGCATTCCTGCGCCGTACAGGCCGAGACGCAGCGTCTTTCTTTCGCCGTGGAGGTACTTGAGAGCGACTGCCGTTTGTGCGCCCGTACGCATGTTGGTGATGTAGGCTCCGTCCATGACGGCGCGGAAGTGTCCCAGTTTCGGGTCGAGGAGAAGAATGAGCGAGGTGACATAGGGAAGTCCCTGTTTTTTTCGTTCGCCGAGGAAGCCTCCGGCCCACTTGATTCCGGCGCTGTCATTCCACCCGACATAGGCCGGCATGGCGTTCATGAATCCGTCGTAGGGGGGAAACGGTGAGGTTTCTCCGAGGTCGAGATTGACTTTGGTGGGATTGACGACAGTTCCGTCTCCCATTCCGTGGAAGGTTTTGTCGACGCACTCGATGATGTCCTTCATTGTGACAAGCGATTGAATCTCCCTCTGGCTCAGCAGCATTGTCTCCATTTTCACGCCAAACATCCCCTTCGTCAGTATGTTTTTGTGAGCGGGCTCGCTGCATGGCTGAACATATGAATGTCGGACATTCGGATAATATCATTTATCTGTGAAATCAGTCAATGATGGAGGACGAGGCAAAACGCGATCTTCGGCGATGTGGATACGCGAAAGGCCCGCCTCGTTCGAGGCGGGCCTTTCGCTCCGGCGTGGCGGTGTCGTGAAGGGTGGAGGAATGCGTTCCCGGCAGTCCTCTACCGGAGTGGAACCCGGATTTCCGTGAGGAGTTCCTCCGGCGGGGTGGTGCAGTCGTTGAGATAGATTTCGAGGGGGGGAGTTCCCTTGGGCTCTCTGCCGCTCGCGGGAATCCATTCTCCGTAGAGCGCCCGGTAGACGCCGTGCAGGCCGTCGTAGCTTCCCTTGTGGATCACCCGGGCGTACTCGCCGCCCTCGATGGTCTGCACCTCGATGCCGTCTTCGGGGATAAAGGAGGCGTCCACGCTCACGCAGACGTCCATGCGGATCTTGTCCGCCTCGGTCACGTCGGGATCGTCGTAGCAGATGCCGATGAAAAGAGATTCCGGGGTCAGGCGTGATTGCACTGCCGGATTGCCGCAAAGGCGTCTCCAGGCCGCACCGCTTGCGGCGTAGGGGCCGATGTGGCGGAGAAAGGCCACGCGGATGGGGTCGAAGTGCTCGATGGTCATGTTCATGGAAATTCCTCCTTCGTGGTGGGCGAGCATCGCCGAGTAGGTTCTGCCGTGAGGTTCGAGAACGGTCCGTCGGTGATCGAGAGCCTCCCGGAGCCGGCGCCGGAAGCGTCCGGGAGGAACACCGTAGAGCTGGGCGAAGGCCCGGGTGAACGATTCGGCGTTCTCGTATCCCGCGTCGAAAGCGAGATTCGTGACGGACTGTTCCGTGTAGAGGAGCCTGAAGGCGGCTCGTTCGAGCCGGAGCCGTCGCATGTAGTCCGTCAGGGACTCTCCCGTGATTCCCGAAAAGATGCGGGAAAAGTGAAAGCGCGAGAATCCCGCCGTTTCGGCGAGCGTATCCAGGGAAAGGGGTTCGTCGAGATGGTCCTGGATGTATCGCTGTACCCGGAGAACGCGCTCCTCCCAGAGCGTTCGTGTTTCCGTCCTCATGGAGCCGACCTCCCTGCGTGGTTCTACCTTACCGAATAGATCCCCGTTGCGCCTGACAGCTCTTGCGCAAAATCCATTCTGCCCGTTTCTTCCTTTTTCCGAAAGATCGTGTCACAAATCTCTCCCGAAGAGTGACGTCGTCCGCGTTGTTCCCGAATCAGGAACTTTGCCGTAGCGCGTCCTCGTCGTCCCTGCGCGCTCTTCTCCGGATCCTTTTTTTTCGAAGAAGACGTATTGCCTCGTTTCGTGCTCTCCGCATCCCGACGGGAAGGGGGCTTTGCTCTTCAGTCCGGTACGGCCCGGCGCGAGGTGCACCCGTGGTGGCGATCTGTTCGTTTTCGGCGTTCCGGCGAAAGGTGTCGTGCGGTGCACATTGCGAAAAAGAGAACGTGTCGGAAGAGTCTTGACATTGTGCAACCCCTTGGCTAAGGTAGTTCTTGAGGTATACATCATTCGTATACATATTCGGAGGTGTTCGGCGTGATTCATACGGCGCGATGGGGAGTGCGGAGCACCGTTCTGTCCGATGAAGAGTTGCGTCGTATTTCGGACGCGAGCCTTCAAATTCTTGAAAAAATGGGGCTGAGAATGCCCCTCTCCGCCGAGAGGCGGGATGCCCTTGCGGGAAAAGGGCTCTTTTTCGAGGAAGAGGAGTGGAATGGCTCGCCTAGTCTGCGTGTGCGGTTTTCTCCCGAATCCGTGGCGATCGCCCTGCAAAGTGCTCCGAAAACGTATACGCTTTATGCCCGTAATCCCGAGAACGACCTTTTTCTGGATGGGAAACAGGGATACCTGACTCTCGACGGAAGCGGCCTTTTCGTTCTCGATGCCGCGACGGGAGCGGTACGTCCCTCTCGAAAGGCGGATCTGGAGACGGCGGCCCACCTCGCCGACGCGCTTCCCGAGATCGCTTTCCTCTGGCCCGTGGTGAGCGCCCAGGACGTTCCGCCTCCGGTACAGCCCCTCCACGAGCTGGAGGCGCTCCTTCGCTTCTCCTCCAAGCACGTGCAGGCCATGACGGCGGTAACGCCCACGGCGGCCCGGGGAAGCATCGAGCTCGCCGCGGCCGTCGTCGGGGGCCGCGAGGCGCTCCGCAAGCGCCCGATCCTCTCGAATTTCCAGTGCAGTTTCAGTCCCCTCTCCTATGACAAAGACAGTCTTGAGGCGGCGTTCTGTTTCTCCGAGGCGGGCATTCCCACGGGATTTCTCAACATGACCATCGGATGCGCCACCGCGGGGGCGACTCTCGCGGCGAATCTCGCCCAGGGGAACGCGGAGGTTCTCGCGGGGATTACGCTCCAGCAGCTTCTCTTTCCCGGTACGCCCACGTTCTACGGTTCCTGCGCCACCGTGCTGGAACTTCGCCGGGGGGGTGTCACCTGCGGCGGCCCGGAGGATTGTCTTCTCCAGATGGCGAGCTGCGCACTGGCCCATTACTACGGTCTTCCCGCCAACGTGGGAACCTTTGCTTCCGGTGCCCGGATGCCGGACTGGCAGGCGGGATTCGAAAACGCTCTTTCAGGCATGGCGAGCTTTCTCGCCGGCGCGGACATGATGTGCGGTGCGGGCCTGCTTCAGGGTGCGACGATTTTTTCCGCGGCGCAGACGGTGCTGGATTGCGAGATCTTCGGATTTCTCCGCAGGGCCGCAGGCGGTCTCTCTGTGGACGACGAGAGCCTCGCCCTCTCCGTGATCGAAAGTGTCGGGCCGGGGGGAAACTATCTCACCGAGGAGCACACCCTGGCGCACATGCGCGAGATCTGGCAGCCCCGTGTTCTGGACCGGGGCTCCACCCGGGACGAGTGGGAGGCCTCGGGGCGCCTCTCTCCTGCGGACCTGGCGGAGAGGCGGGCGCGGAAACTGCTGGAGAAACACGAGCCGGAACCCCTTCCCGGAGAGGCGGAGGTGCGGGAGATTCTCCGGGAGTACGAGGCCCGTCTCGTCTGAGGCCGGAGCGTGGAACTCTTTTTCGGGCGGAATGGGGAGGGAATGCTTCTTCCGTGTACGGAGCGGAGGATTCTTCCCCGGGAAACGTTGGAATGTGTGCGGCGGAGCGTTGGTCGTGGCGGTCTTCGGAACGTGCGCCTGCCGGAACGGCGGGGGTGCGGAAGGGTGAAGGAGGGTTCGTCCATGGGTTTCGTGTATGCGGTGCTCGGCGGCGGAAGGCAGGGAACGGCGGCGGCGTATGACATGGCGAAGAACGGGGATGCCGAGCGGGTTCTCGTGGGGGATGCGGACCTGGAGGCGGCGGTGCGGTCTGCGACAAGAGTGAACACGCTCCTGGGGCGTTCCGTCGCGGAGGCCCATCAGGTGGACGCACGGGACGGCGCGGCACTCCGTCGTTTTCTGGAGTCGGTAGATTCCTTCCTCTCCGCCGTGCCCTACTGGCTGAACCCTTCGGTTCTGGAGGCTGCCATCGATGCGAAGGCCTGTATGTGCGATCTGGGGGGCAATACGAATCTGGTGCGGGAACAGATGAAGCGCAGCGACGCCGCGGAGGCGGCGGGAATCGCCGTGGTGCCCGACTGCGGGCAGGTGCCGGGAATGGGAACGGCCCTCATGAGCTACGCCATGACCTTTCTCGACCGCACGGAGGAACTGCTCATGTGGGACGGGGGCAACGACCAGCATCCGAAGCCCCCGTTCAACTACATTCTCACTTTCAACATCGCGGGCCTTACCAACGAGTACTACGGAGTGGCCCATTTCCTCCGGAACGGAAAGAGAGTGGAGGTCCCCACCTTCCTGGAGGAGGATTACGAGACGGTGGATTTCGGCGGAAAGATCGGCGTCATGGAGGCCTTCGTCGCCGGAGGCGGCACGTCCACCATGCCCTGGACCTACGAGGGAAAGGTCAGGACGCTCTGGAACAAGACGCTGCGCTGGCCGGGACACTTCGCCCAGTGGAAGGCCTACATGGACGCGGGACTCCTCGAAGAGGAGCCCGTCGATGTGGACGGAATGCGGGTCTCTCCCCGGGCACTGCTGCATCGGGTCCTCGATCCCAAGCTGCGGGCACGTCCCGAGGACCGGGATTTCGTCATCGTCCGGGTGAAGGGCATCGGGGAAAAGGACGGGCGCCGTGCGGAGGTGCTGCTCGACCTGATCGACTACTATGACGAGGCAACGGGTTTCACCGCCATGGAGCGCACCACCGGATGGGACGGTTCCATCACGGCGATTCTGAACGCCCAGGGGGTGACGCCCCGGGGCGTGCATCCCGTGGAACTCGCCGTCCCCGGAAAACGCTTCGCCGAGGAGTTGCGGAAGCGGGGATTTTCCCTGAAGGAGTCCTTCACCGTCCACAGGGATTGAGACGGGAGAGCACAAAGAACAGGAGCGGAGGTGCTCCACCGGGAGACCTTCGACACGTGAACAGGAGGGATCGTTGTGAAGAAAAAGGTGATCGTGTTGGGATGCGGACTCGTGGGGTCCGTCATGGCTCTGGATCTGGCGGCGGACGATGCCTACGAGGTGACCGTGGCGGATGCGAACGAAGAAGCGCTGAAAAAGACCGCCGCAAAGGCGAAGAATCCCGTGAAGATCACGACGGGGATCGATTTCGCCTCTCCCGCGTCCATCACCGAGGGTGTACGGGGGCATGATCTCGTCATCGGCGCCGTTCCGGGATCCATGGGCTATGCCGCCATCGGTGCGGTGATCAAGGCGGGCGTGGACATGTCGGACATTTCCTTCATGGGCGAGGAATACCGCGACTGGGACAGGGCCGCCAAGGAGGCGGGGGTCACCCTCTTCGAGGACGTGGGGGTCACCCCCGGAGCGTCGAGCATCCTCATCGGAGACGCCTGCCGACGGCTCGACCGCGTCGACGACGTGACGATCTACGTCACGGGGCTTCCCAAGAGTCCCGAGCCCCCCTTCAACTATCGCCTCGTCTTCTCCCCGGATGACCTGGTGGAGGAATTCGTTCGCCCCGCCCGCATCAAGAGAAACGGGAAGATCGTGGAGGAGCCCGCCCTTTCGGGACGGCAGCTCCTCACCTTCGACATTCCCGGCATCTCCGTGCCGCAGATGGAGGGATTCTACACCGACGGTGCCCGGTCGCTCCTCGATTCCATCCCCTGTCCCGACGTGAAGGAGATCACCCTCCGCTATCCCGGGACGGCCCGGGACATGGAGTTTCTTCGGGAGATCGGCCTGTTCGACACGGATCCGGTGGACGTGAAGGGGCAGAAGGTGGCGCCCCGGGATCTCTTCGCCGCCCTTGCCTATCCCAAGATGAAGCTCCGGGACGACGAGGTGGAGTTCACTTTCTTCCATGTGCTGGTCACGGGAGAGAAGGATGGAAAGAAGATTCGGGAGGAATATGCCCTCTACGACGAGCGGGATCCCGGAACGGGCTACCATTCCATGGCCCGGACCACGGGCTTTCCCTGCGTGATCGTGGGGCGTCTGATCGCCGAAGGAGTCCTGCGCATGCCCGGCGTGAACCCTCCCGAGGCGGTTGGTACCTGCGCCCCCGCAGTGGAGCGGTTCCTCCAGGAGATGGCGAAGCGGGGTGTGAAGATCATCCATCGGGTGACGGAACTTTAGGAGGGCGGGGCGAAGCCATGGCACGGGAACGGAAGAAAGGCTACGGCCCCAAAAAGCCCATCGCTCCCATACCGCGCTACTGGAATCCTCCCATCGTGCTGGTTCAGGAGGAGCAGCGCCGGGCCATTCACGGCGCCTCCCTCACGGTGCTGGAACATGCGGGTATGCGCATCGCCTCGGAGGAGGCCCGGGAGATCCTCGCTCGGGCGGGTGCCCGTGTCGAGGAGGATCGGGTTTTCTTTCCCTGGACGCTCGTGGAAGGGGCTCTGCGGAAGATCCCTTCGGTGATCCGCCTCTGCGGGCGCACTCCTGAGGAGGATCTTCTCCTTGACGGACGTCACACCTACATGAATCTCGACGGCAACGGCATGGAAATTCTGGATTTCGAGACCGGAGTCCGCCGCCCCACCACCCTCGCCGACCTTGAGACGGCCACGCGGCTGGCGGACTATCTGGAGCAGATCGGCTACGTGTGGCCCATCGCCACCGCCCGGGACTGCCCCGTGCCGGTGCAGCCCCTTTACGAAACGCGATGCCAACTCCGCAACACCACCAAACACGTCATGACCATGACCGTGGCGGACGGTTTCTGCGCCCGGGGCGTCATCGACATGGCCGCGGCGGTGGCGGGAGGACGCGAGGCGTTGCGCCGCCGCCCGCTCATCTCCCTTTTCGAGAGCGTCACCAGCCCTCTCGCGCTGGAGCGAGGCGCCTGCGAGGCACTTCTCGCCTTTGCGAGGGAAGGGCTGCCCACGGGAATCATGACCATGCCTCTCTCGGGGGCCACCGCGCCGGTCACCGTGGCGGGGAATCTCGTGCTCGCCAACGCGGAGGTCCTCGCCGGGCTCACTCTGGTGCAGTGCGTTACGCCGGGGTGTCCCTCCTGGTACGCCTCGTGTTCCACCGTGATGGACCTCAAGTCCGGCGGCGTCACCTCCAACGGTCCCGAGGACTACCTGATCCAGGCGGGAACCATCGCCATGGCGCGGATCCACTACAATATTCCCGTCATGACCGGCGTCATGGGGACCGAGGCACGTGCTCCGGGATGGCAGTCCGCCGTGGAGGATTCCCTCTCCGTGTACACCTCCGCACTTTGCGGCGCGGACCTCATGCCCGGCGCGGGGCTTCTGAAGAACGCCACGGTGCTCTCCTACGAGGAACTTGTCCTGGGGTGCGAGATCTACGAGATGGTCCGCCGCGTCAAGGAAGGATTTCCCACCGACGCGGAGTCCCTCGCCGTGGAGGCCATCCTGCGGGTGGGGCCCCGGGGGGATTTCATGACCGATCCCCACACGCTGGAGCACATGCGGGAGTTGTGGCAGCCCGAGGTGCTGCGTCGGTGCAGCTTCGACGTCTGGGAGAGTTCGGGGCGTGCCGATGCCCTGGAGCGTGCCCGGGAAAAGGCGGCGTGGATTATGGAACACCATGCGCCGGAACCACTTCCCGTCTCGGTGGATGCGGAACTCGACCGCATTCTCGAGACCTACGCCGCAGAAAAGGGAGGGATCTGACCCCGGCTGTATGGAATGACGTTTCCATCCCGTTCTTTCCGGAGCGTTTCCCGGGTGCGCCGCCGCAGTTCGCCGTACCGGCTTCGGCGGCGTCGGAGCGGATGTCGCCCCGGCGGAGCGTGTTGCTCCGTCGGGACAGCGTCCCGAGCCGAAGAGAAGAAGAGGGAGGCTGAAGAGACATGTCCAGAGAGTTGCCGCCGGAAGTGGAAGGATATCAGGAGGAGAAGGCACTCGGAGAGAAGCGGGGAGGCCAGGGGAAGACTCCGACGCTCGCCGAGTCCGTCGGCGTGGTGGCCGCCATCGCGGGGGTCATCACCGTGTGCATTCTCATGCTGGGCCTCGACGCGCACATTCCCATCTTTCTCTGCGTCCTTTTCGTCACCGTTCTCGGGCTGCGCCTCAAGAACACCTGGGAGCATCTGGAGGGGGGCTTCGTCTCCGCCATCAACGCCAGCATGTCCGCCTTCTTCATTCTCATGCTCGTGGGCATTCTCGTGGGTGTGTGGATGATCTCGGGGGTCATCAGCACCATGATCGACTATGGCCTGGCGATTCTGTCACCGAAGATCTTTCTCATCGCCACCTATATCATCTGCAGCATCGTCGCCCTCGCCACGGGAACTTCCTGGGGCACGGCGGCCTCCATCGGCGTGGCCCTCGTCGGCGTGGGAGCCGGTCTCGGCATTCCCGCGGGCATGACGGGCGGTGCCATCGTGGCGGGGGCCTACTT
Organism: Aminiphilus sp.; assembly: GCF_029975095.1. Taxonomy (NCBI): domain Bacteria; kingdom Thermotogati; phylum Synergistota; class Synergistia; order Synergistales; family Aminiphilaceae; genus Aminiphilus; species Aminiphilus sp. Next base: position 20,800 of record NZ_JARKPW010000057.1, on the reverse strand, counting down.
CGGCGACAAGATGAGCCCTTTGTCCGACACCACGAACCTCGCTCCCGCCGTGTCCGGGGCCAAGCTCTACGACCACATCGGCGCCATGATCTACACCACGGGCCCCACCTGGATTCTTGCGGGGGCGGCCTTCATCGTCCTGAGCCTGCTCTACGGCGGCGGCGACTTCGATCCCACCCGGGTGAACCAGATCCGGGAGGCTCTGGCGAGCGTGCAGAAGATCCATCCGCTGCTGCTTCTGCCGCCTCTGTGCGTCATCGGCATGGCACTCCTGAAGATTCCCGCCGTGCCGGGCATGTTCGTGGGGATCGTCACGGGGGCTCTTTGCGGCATGGTCATTCAGGGGGTGGGGTTCGTCGACATGATGACCGCGGCGAACTACGGTTACGAGGGGGCCGTCTCCGCGGAGGTCTTCGGCGAGGAGATCGCGGAACTCGTGAACGGTCTGCTCACCCGGGGAGGCCTGCAGAACATGATGTGGACCATCTCCCTTTCCTGGATGGCCATCGGGTTCGGCGGCATGCTCGAAGCGGTGGGATATCTCCACGTCATTCTCCACGCGGTGGTGAACTACATGAACCGCGTGGGAAACCTCGTGACGGCCACGCTGGCCTCCTGCTTCGCCGTGAACCTCCTCATCGGCGACCAATATCTGGCCATCATCCTGCCGGGGCGCCTCTTCAGACCCGCCTACGAGGAACTCGGTCTGGAGCCGCGCATGCTCTCCAGGACACTCGAGGATGCGGGAACGCTCACGTCGCCTCTCGTCCCCTGGAACGCCTGCGGCGCCTATATGGCGGGGACGCTCGGCATTCCCACCCTCACCTACGCGCCCTACGCGATCCTCAACTGGCTGAATCCCTTCGTCTCCGCCTTCATCGCCTACGCGGGGTTCAAGATCTTCTGGCGCGAGGGATACGGGCCGGCGGCGAAAAACGACGCGGTTCCCGCGGCGGGCACGGGGAAATAGCCTGAGGAAGCCGGTGGCATTTTCTTTTGCCGTCCCACCGTCGGAACATCGACCACCGGGTGGTTCCGGCATTCGGATCTGAACACCTATGGAAGAGAGGACAGTCATGCGGAACGGAGACGAGGGAACGGACTCGCCGGAGAAGACGACACTGGAGGATCTGGCCTACGGGCGGATCCGTGCGGCCATTCTCGCCCGTAAACTCCCGCCGGGAACCCGGCTTGCGGAACCGACGCTGGCGAAGAAGATCAACATCAGCCGCACGCCCGTTCGTGGGGCTTTGCGACGCCTCGCCTCGGAGGGATTGGTCACGATCTCCGCAAACCACGGAGCCACGGTGACCGTCCCCTCCCTTCGGGATATCGAGAACGCCTACCAGGTTCGAGAGGCCCTCGAATGTCTTGCCGCCTCCGTTGCGGCAGAGAGGGTGTCGCAGGAGGACACGGTACGGCTTCGCGAGGCCGAGCGGGAGGAGCGACGCTGTCTCGCCCAGGGAGATCTGGAGGGGTACATCCGGATCAACGAGAGGATTCATCTCCTCGTGGCCTCCCTCTCTGGCAACCGTCTTCTGGAGCAGGCGGTCGAGTCCGCCATGAACCGCACCAACGTGTACCTGTCCCTCCTGGATCCGTTTTACGAACTGGCGGATTCGGGAGACCGCCAGACCTGGGAACATGCCATCATCATCGATGCCCTGGAGGCCGGAGACAGCCTTTGGGCGGAGGCGGCCATGCGGGTGCACATCCGCTCCTCCCGGGCGGTGATGGACCTGGACCTCTCCGGAAGGAAACCTTCTCCGGTCGATGACATCTGACGGGACGAACGAGACGGAACGAGACAAAAAAGGAGTGACCCGGACGTGGAGAAACACTACGAGGCGGTTCGAGAGCATGTTGTGGAAGGGCAGGTCACACAGACAGAAAACGCCGTCCGCAAGGCCCTCGACGCGGGATGTCCTCCCGAGGGAATTCTCCGGGAGGGGCTTCTCGCCGGCATGGACGAAGTGGGAGCCCTTTTCAAGGATGGGGAGATGTTTGTTCCCGAGGTGTTGGTCTCCGCCAAGGCAATGAAGGGCGGAATGGAGATCCTCCGTCCCCTCCTGGCGACAGGTGCGGCGGGGCAGAGCGGGCGCATTCTCACCGCCACCGTGGAGGGAGATCTTCACGACATCGGTGTGAAGCTCGTGGGCATGATGCTCGAAGGCGCTGGATTCGAGGTGCGCAATCTCGGTGTGGATCTTCCGGCGGCGCGCATCGTGGAGGAGGTGCGGAGCTGGCGTCCCCATGTTCTGGGCCTCTCCGCCATGCTCACCACGACGATGACCAACATGAAGAGCGTTGTGGATTCGCTACGAGAGGAAGGGCTCGCGGAGGGACTCGCGGTCATGGTGGGGGGTGCTCCCGTATCGAAGGAGTACGCCGAACGTCTCGGCGTGCATTATTCCGCCGATGCCGCCGAGGCGGTGGGTGTGGCGAAGGTTCTTCTCCAGAAGTTCCGGGAAGGGGCACTTTCCGACGTTCGCTAGAAAGCCCCGTTTTCGCAGGTCCCGTTCCCGAATTACAAAGTGCGAGAGAGAGCCGTCTCCAATCCGCCGGAGACGGCTCTCTTCTTGTCGCTTCGTGCTGTCGAGGCGTATGATTCCTGTGCCGGGCGAGCCTTGCCTCAGGGAAGGATGCGGAGCGCCACGTCCACCACGGCAGGGTCGAACTGGGTCCCCCGGTGTTGTTCCAGTTCCCGGAGAGCCTCGTCTTTCTCCATGGCGGGGCGGTAGGAGCGGCAGCTCGTCATGGCGTCGAAGGCGTCCGCTACGGAGAGGATGCGTGCGCCGAGCGGGATCGCCTCTCCCGAGATGCCCTCGGGATAGCCCTTTCCGTCCCAGCGTTCATGGTGGTGCAGGACGTCCAGGGCGATCTCCTCCAGATTCGCCGAGGAGGAGAGCACCGCGTATCCCCAGCGGGGATGCATTTTGATGACCTCGTACTCATCCTCTTCGAGCGGGCCCGGTTTGTTCAGCACCGTCACAGGCACGAGGAGCTTGCCCAGGTCGTGGAGAAGCCCTGTCCAATAGATACGGGAGATGCTGTTTTCGTCCATGTCCAGAGCGGCGGCGAGTCGGCTTGCCAGTTGGGCCACGTTCTCGGAATGTCCTTTGGTGTAGTGGTCGTAGATCTCCAGAATGCCGATCATGATTGAGACGAGCTGTTTCTGGAAGGACGACGAAGTGGCGACGTAGCGGCGGATGCCGAGATAGGCCGAGGCCATGTTGCCGAAGGCGGTGAGGACGCGCTCCGACCGGAGGGAGAAAGTGACCGTCTCGTCCCGCCGTTCCGAGATGTCCAGGCAGATCTGTCCCACCATCTCCTCGTCCAGGAAGAACGAGTGCAGGAGAGACTGGCGGATTGGGAGCGCGGCGGTACGGAATTTCTCCGCCAACGGAGGTGGCATGCGCCGATCGAGATCGTCGCAGAGGCAGGGGACGACGCTTGTTCCCTTCGTCACACGAAGGTGCGTCCGCTTCAGGGGGAGTGTGCGAAGACATTCCGCGTCGTGTCCCACTGCATCGACGATGCGCCATTCCTCGCCGTTCACCTCGGAGATGCTGCCGCAGTCCGCCTCGGGGATGAACTGGAGCGCCATGTGGAGCAGCTCCGGAAGAAACGTCTCCTCTCCGGAGGTGGCTTCGGAGGTGAGGTGTCCCGCCACGCCGAGGATATGCTCCAGTTCGTCGTTCAGGATCCGGGTTTCTCCGTAGAGGGCGCGGGCCTGTTGTAACGCCGCTTCTCGCTCCTCCATGGTCGCACCGAGTTTGGCCGCCATGCTGCGGAAGGTGTCGAGCAGCTCCTGAATTTCCTTCACGGAAGAGGACTTCAGGTTTTGGTCGGGTGCGAACTCCTCCGGATTCGCCGCAAGAGCCGCCATATTCCGTGCAAGCCGCTCGAAGGGGGTCGTGAGAGTGTCCACGATTCTGCTGAAGGCGATGGAGAGTCCTCCTGCCCCTGCAAGAAGAAAAAAGAGAATTCCCAGAAGAAACGCCCCGAAGAGTTTGCCCAGAAGAGTGAAATCGAGGGAGAGAAGCAGCAGTTTCGGCTCCTCCACGACAACGTTGTCCTCTCCGGGAGGGCGGACGTAGAGGAGCAGGCGTCTCTTCAGGAACCCGTCCCGGAGCAGAAGGCGCTCTTTCCCTCCCCGTCCCGCCTCCCGGATGAGAGCCCAATCCTCCGAGGCCGTCAGGGCGGGGTCTCCCGTTTCGAGCCTTCTCGTGGCGAGGCTGGCGAAGGCAAGGGAAGTCACGAAGGGGAAGCCCAGCATGCCTCGGATCTTCTCCAGGTATTTATCCATGTGTTTCCGCGGCACGGAGACGCTCACCTCGAGAAGAGTGCCGTCCCGCAGCTTCCAGTAGGCATATTTGTTGTAGTCGTCGGTCATGGTAGCTGAGGTGGCCCGTTGAAGCCGCACCTCTCCTGGAACCATGGTTCGGAGCGTTTTCCAGAGCCGTGTGAATTGAGAAAGATCGAGCCCGAGGTCGGGAGAATGGTTGGTGCGCGCTACCCTCCCTTTGGGATCGATGAGGTAGTAGCGGAAGGTTCCGGGGTCGAAGGGGGATGTACCGGAGGCGCGGACGAAGCGCCGCATCAGGGAGGCGAGTTCCTCGTCGGGAGCTTCCGAAGGAAGCCGCCCCTCCTCGGCGTAATGCATCTTGAGATCCTCCAGAAAGCGGAGGAGAAGCGCATCGCCGTTCTCCTCAAGGAGATCGAACATGTCCTTGTATTCCGCGACCTGGCGGGACGCCAGAGTGGCCAGGTGTTCCTCGAAAAAGGCCATGCCTTTCGTGGTTGCCACCCATCCTCCCCAGAGAAGTATGCCCAGGAAGAAAACGAGCATGAGTGCTCCCACTACAGAAAGGGTACGGAAGAAATGTTGCCTCAGCGATTTCGGCGTCATCGGCGCACCTGCCACGCAAGAGTGAAGTTAGGATCTCTTTCAGAGCATACCATAAAAGCGACATAGGAAAAGCGTTTCGAAAAGGCCGGGCATGGTCGAGCAACGAAAAGGGAAAAAGACCGCGGCGCTCCCCTTTCCAGTCAGAAGGCTTTGCGCTAGAGTGGCCTCATGTTGCGGGCCTGAGTTCCCTTTTCCGGAGACGAACCGCCGGCAGCAGAAAAGAACGTTGCTCTTCTCTGCCGCGTTCTTTTGAGGTGAAAGGGCGCGAAAGTGTTTTTCGGAAACCCCGGGAGGAGCGATGCATCGTGGAACCCGTCGAAGCGGATGTGATCTATCGGAAAAAGAAAGTGAGGGAGTTCTGATGAAATCGAAAGGAGTGCTGATTCCATTGACCTTGTGCCTTATGCTGTTGCCCGCCGCCGCCCCGGGAGCTCCGGGGACGGGTGCTCTTCCCTCCAGGGACGAGATGGATGCCCGCTGGACCTGGGACCTCTCGGTACTCTACACCGACGATGCCGCCTGGGAGCGGGATTTTGAGACCCTGGAGAAACGGCTTCCCGAGATGGAGGGCCTCCGGGGAAAAGTGGGAGCGAGTGCGGCGGATCTCCTGACGGCGCTGCGTCTCCAGGACGAACTGGGGCAGACCATGAGCCGTCTTTACGTGTATGCCCACATGAAGAGCCACGAGGACACGGCGAATCCGACCTACCAGGGGTTTGCCGAGCGGGCGGTCTCTCTTGCGGTCAAGGCGGGAAGCGCCGGATCCTTCGTGGAGCCCGAGATCCTGGCGATTCCCGAGGAGACGCTCGCCGACTTCCTTTCGGAGGAGAAGGGGCTTGAGGAATACCGTTTCGCCCTTGCCCGGATCACCCGCATGCGGGAGCACGTGCTTCCCGCGGAGCAGGAACTTCTCCTTGCCCGCTCGGGGGGCATGGCTCAGACGGCGGAGACGGTGTTCTCCATGCTCACCAACGCGGATCTCACCTTCCCCACCATCCGCGATGAGGATGGCAACGAGGTGGAACTCTCGGAGGAGCGATACGGCAAGTACATCTATTCCCAAAACCGTCAGGTCCGCAGAGATGCCTTTCTGGGGCTCTTCACCACCTATGGGAAAGTGAGGAACACGCTCGCGGCGACGCTCTCGGGGAGCGTCCGGAAAAACCTCTTCTACACCCAGGTCCGCAAGTATCCCTCCTGTCTGGATGCCACGCTCTTTCCCAATGCCATCCCTGTCGAGGTCTACGAGAACGCCGTGAAGACCGTGAACGCGCACCTTGAGCCGCTGCACCGCTACATGCGGCTCAAGAAACGCGCCCTCGGCCTGGAGGAGCTGCACATGTACGACCTTTACGTTCCTCTCGTGGAGGAAACGCAGAAGGACATCCCCTACGAGGAGGCTCTGGAGACCGTGCGGAAGGCCCTGGCTCCGCTGGGAGAGGAATATCTGGCGGAGCTGGACACGGCCTTCGCGAACCGCTGGATCGATGTCTACGAGAACCGGGGAAAACGGAGCGGCGCCTACTCCTGGGGCACCTACGGCGTGCATCCCTTCGTGCTCCTGAACTACAAGGGAACGTTGCGGGATACCTTCACCATCGCCCACGAGATGGGGCATGCCCTCCATTCCACCTTTACGGACCGGAACCAACCCTTCGTCTATTCAGGGCACGCGATCTTCACCGCCGAGGTGGCCTCCACGACGAACGAGGCGCTTCTTTTGGACCATCTCATCCGCACCTCCACGGATGCCAAGGAGAAGCTCTATCTGTTGAACTACGCGCTGGAGCAGGTGCGCACCACCGTGTACCGCCAGCTCCTCTTCGCCGAATTCGAGCTGGAGATCCATCGGCGGGCCGAGCGGGGAGAACCCCTCACGCCGGACGTGCTCTCCTCGCTCTGGCGGAAACTCAATCTCCGGTACTACGGACCGGACGTGGTGGTCGATCCCGAGCTGGACGTGGAATGGGCGCGGATTCCCCATTTCTACAGCGCCTTCTACGTGTACCAGTACGCTACGGGACTCGCCGCCTCCACGGCGCTGTCGCGGCAGATCCTCTCGGAGGGAGCGCCTGCGGTGGCTCGCTATCTGGAGTTCCTCAAGTCCGGGAGTTCCGACTATCCCATCGAGCTGCTCCGGAAGGCCGGCGTGGACATGTCCGCCCCGGCGCCTCTGGAGGCGACCTTCGCGCTCTTCGCGGAACGGCTGGATGAACTGGAGCATCTTCTGGACGAGCTGGAACCCGCGAAATAGACATCCGCCCCGAAGGACGGCGGTTCCCCGGAACATCTTCGGATTCGGGAGACCGGCCGTCCCTCGGGAAAACGCGAGGACGGCTCTGTCGGCTGAAACGGAAGACAGGAAGGAAAAGGAGAGAGGTGGGTCGCGTGAAATTCCTGCGGTTCGGTTCTCCCAAACGGGTCTTTTTGGAACTTCTCGCACTGCTGCGGCGGGAGTGGGCAACGTTTCTCTTCATTTCCCTCGGATCCGGCGTCGTGGCCTTCGGCATCATGGCGCTCACACTCCCCTATCGTTTCCCCGATTCGGGGGTGACGGGGCTGGCCGTGCTGGGGACCTATGTCTGGGACATCTCTCCCGCATGGATTGTCGCAGTGGTCAACGTGGGACTTCTGATCTGGGGATGGCGGGAGCTGTCTCCCCGATTCGTGGGATGGACCGCTTACGGCGTGCTGCTCCTCACGGTGCTTCTCAAGGTCTTCGACGGTTTCCCCGTCCCTCATTTCGAGGATCGTCTCCTCGTGGCTATCCTGGCCGGAGTGGTGAAGGGGTTGGGGGGCGGCATCGTCTTTCGCGTCGGGGGTTCCCTGGGGGGCACGGACGTGATCGTCACGGCCCTGCGAAAGCGCTACGGCGTAGAGGTGGGCATGTTCACCTTCTACATCAACATCGGCATTCTCGCGCTCTCGTCCTTCATCGTGGGCATCGAGGGGGCCGTGTTCGGCCTGGTGAGCGTCTATACCAACGGTCTCGTGATGGACAACGTGCTTCGCTCCTTCGACCGGAGGCGACAGGTTTTCGTCATCACCAACATTCCCGACGAGGTGTCGCGCTTCGTGTTGCACGAGCTCCATCGCGGTGTTACCCGCCTGGAAGGACGGGGTGGATTCTCAGGCCAGCCGCGTCCGGTGCTCCTCTGCGTTCTCTCGCCGAGACAGACCATGGAGCTGAAACGCTTTCTCGCGGAGCACGATCATCGTTCCTTCACCATCGTCTCCGACGCGTCGGAGGTGGTGGGGCGGGGTTTCAAGTCCTGGAAGGGGCTCTAAGGGAAGAACTCTGATTTCTGGCTGGAGACACGAGCCGGAGCGGGATTCCCGTCTCGCGTGCGGCGTTGATGCGTTGCGGAGCCGTGTCACACCGGTTTCCGACGACGCACGGGAGCCTGATTTGCGAAGGGGCACGCCTTCGAGGTGCGGGGAACTCTTTGTTCCCGGCAATGCGGGGTCTGCTCCGGACTGATTGAAGAAAGGGAGACGACATGGCCGGCGAACCGATTCGACTTGGAGAACGGACCTGGGTGCTTCCGGGTTCGGTGAACATCGGGCTTTTCGAGGACGAAGGAAAGGCGGTGCTGCTCGACAGCGGCGGTGACGATTCAGCGGGGAGGAAACTCCTCCGGGTTGTGGAGGAGCGGGGGTTGTCTCTTGCTCTTGTGGCCAATTCCCACTCGCACGCGGATCACATCGGCGGGAACGCTCTGTTGCAGAAGCGTACGGGGTGCGGCGTGGCCGCGAGCCCCCTGGAGGGAGCGCTCATCGAACAGACGGCGTTGGAGCCGTTTTATCTCTGGTCCGGCGCGCCCCCGCGGGCGCTGCAGACCAAGTTTCTCCAGGCACAGCCGTCCCGGGTGACTCTGGAGGCCCTGCCCGGAACCCGTCTGGGAGAAACCCCCCTCGACGTGCTTGACTTGCGGGGGCACGCCCTGGGAATGGTGGGGTTCCGCACTCCCGACGACGTGCTTTTCGTGGCGGACACACTTTTTTCCGAGGATATCCTGGGCAAGTACAAGGTCTCCTATTGTGCCGACGTGGGGGCGGCGCTCGCGACTCTCGAACGCCTGGAGACTCTGGAGGCCGCCTGGTTCGTTCCCTGTCACGCCGCTCCGAGCGAGGATATCCGCGGGCTCGTGGCGGCGAACCGGAGGGCTTTTGAAACCGTGTCGGCGCTCTTGGCCGAGGCGGCCAGGGAACCGGCGATTCGGGAGGAACTTTTCGTCCGGGTTCTGGAGCGGTTGGATGTGGCGCTGGACTTCGTTCAGTACGGCCTGCTATTCGCCACCCTGTCGGCCCACCTCACGTTCCTTCACGAGAAAGGAGTTCTCCGCCCGGAGTTCTCCGGAGGACGGCTTTTCTGGGAACGCTGCACCTAGGCAAGGATTTTTGACGGGTAAACGGCAGGGCGCCGTCTCTCTCGTATGCGCGAAGGAGGCGGCGCCCGTTCTTTTCACAAAGCGTCGGCATGTGTCTCCAGAGCGGAAAGTCGAGTGCTCCTCCGGCCCCGGAGACGACTCAGGGGAACATCGAGAGGATCGTCTCCACCTCCTCGGCGATGTCCCACCCCTCGTCGGAAGGGAAGATATCCCTCATCTCCTCAGTCCAGCCGAAGGGAAGCAGTGCCAGTACCTTGCCCGGGAGATACACCACCAGTTCCGCCGCGTCTTCCTGGGCTCTTGACAGTGCCTCTTCTCCGCAGCGGGCGGCGAGAACACCGCCAATGCCATCCGCCCGGAGTTTCTCCATCCCTTCCCGGATCGCCTGTCCCGCGAGGGCACGCAGATCCAGCACGTTTCGCCTTCGCCAGACGGCACGTTCCGTCAGTTCGGCCAAATGGGGTGCCACGAGCGATGCCAGCAGGGCGAAAAGTTCCGACGTCTCCGCCGAACGAAGGGGAAAATCTGTGAGGGGAGGAATTCCAAGCGCTCCCACCAGAAGATTCCCTCTCCGGAGAGGGACGACGAGGATCTCGCCCGCTTCTGCATCCTTCCAGACCCTGGGTTCTTCGAACTCTTCGGCGAGGGAGAGGAGTTTCACCGACGCGGGGACCGGGTTCCCCGCGAGGGCGAGGAGGATGTCCTCCGTCCGGAGGACGTTTCGCAGGATCCGGAGAAGGCTCTCCAGGAAAAGATCCGCGTCGCGGATGCGATGGATCGTGTTCGCCAGCTCCCGGAGCAGTCTGGAAAGGTGCATCCACCGCTCGGCGGCTTCCTTTTGGGCGAGGGTTCGCTCGAGAAGGAAGAGACGCTCCAGTCCTACTGCGATGGTGGAGGCGAGAATCTCCACCGTGTCCGGGTCGCCGTAGTGCTCGCCCGTCACGCTGGGAGAGAGCCCCGCCATGCCGAGGAGCCCCTCCTTGCCCTTGAAGAAGAGGGTCCGTGTCACGCGGCGTTCTTGCCAGAAAGGTGAGGCGGCGGCGAAAAGCCGTTCCGCCGCGGGTACTTCCGGAAAGGACAGTTCTTCCGTACAGACGGGAATCTCCTCCGCCGCGAGAGGTACTGCGTTCTGGACGAGGAGGCGGCCGTCCCGCCGCACACCTCCCTGAGCGTCCCGGAGCGAATGGAGCACGTACCCGGAGGATTCGGATTGCCACGTCACGAGGACCAGGGAGGATGTCTGGGTCATTTCCCCCAGCACGTCCGTGGCGGCGGTGAGGAACTGTTCCCGGTCCTGGAGGGCGAGCAGGTGAAGACTTGCCTCGTGGAGCCCCCGAACGGCAAAGACCTTTTCGGAGATCGCTTCGAGGCGTTCCGCGTTCTCCACCTGGAGGGCGTTCATCTCCAGAGCTTTGGAGGCCACGTGGGCAAAGAGGGAGAGGAAGTGGAGCACTTCCTGTTCGGGAGGCGATGCCCAGGAGAGAAAACAGAAAAGAGTGGTCTTTCCGCCCGAGAGGGGGAGGACCACGTGGATCCGTTCCTGCCGGAGCAGAAGAAGGTTGGAGGCGCCAAGGGCCTTTGCGTGCTCCCCGTCCACGGGAATCGGGGCGGGGGAGGTGCGTCGGCTTTTGAAAATGCCCTCTCTGCGGGGGAGAATGTCGCGAGCGCCGAGAAGAGGTCTCCAGGAGTGCCCTTCGTCGAGGATCACCTGCACGGAGCCGGCAAAAACCCCCTCGGAGAGCACGTCCCCGAGGAAAGTCGCGAAATATTCCACGGGAAGGGGCTCGAAGATGGAGGAGAATGCCGCTTCCGTGACGAGCAGGTGGTAGGAGAGACGGGAAAGGCGCATTTCCAGGTCGGACACGGCCAGGTGGTCCTGCCACATGGCGAAAAGCCGTACCAGGTAGGGTAGTTCGGCCTCCAGTGCTGGTAGAACCTTGGCGTCTCCGAGCAACAGGTAGAAAACCCATCTCGCGCTCCGGAGGCAGAGTGCCCTGGACCACGGGGCGTCGCCGAAGAATTTCACCGTTTCTTCCGGCAGGATGGCCGAAGAGAAGTGTGCCGCGGGAAAGGTTTCGCAGGGAGGGAAGAGTTTTTCCAGGAGTGCCGCGCCGTCGGAGAAGACCAGTGACGGAGGAGAAAAACGGATAGCCCAGGTGACCACGAGATCCCGTCCTTCTCCGCGGAGGAGCAGAGCCGGCGTCTCCGTCGCATCCAACACCTCTTCGAGAAGAGAGGCGACTCCTCCGTTGAGCAGAAAATGAGTGCGTTCACATGCATCCCGAATAGGCATGAGCGAACCTCCTTCCTCAGCCTCGAAGGGCGACGATGCGCCGTTCGTCGGGATCGAAGAAGAGGGTGAGAGCGGACGCTCCGTCCCGGATGAGATCCCCGTACCCCTTGAGGCGGAGGTTCACGCCCGGGGATGCCTCGCCCCTCACTCCGAAGGTGGCATCTCCCTTCAGCTTTTGGAAAAGAAGCCGGTAGGATTCCACTCTTTCTCTGAGATCGTCGTATTCTCTGCTCATGTCCACGTAGCGGAGGATACGCTCCTTGGTGGCCTGGTCCAGCTCCTTGCCCGAGGCGGAGCCGCTCCGGATTTGTGCCGTGAGGGAGACGAGAATGTCCTCCACCGTCTCCAGGCGCGCCTGAAATTCCTTGTACTCTCGGTAAAGGGCGTTCCGGGACACTCCGGAGACCTCGATCTTCGTGTCCCCGTGGCGCAGCGAGCGGATGTTGCGGGCGTGCACATGGGCCGCGGTGTGGATTTCCGACGAGGCGATGACGCCCTTGCGCCCCTCCACGAGGACGCCCCGTTCGGTGCGGACGACGCATCGGAGCAGGTATTCGTTTACTTCGAGGGTTTCGCACTCGATGAAGGCATCCTGGGCGAAGCGAAGTCGGACTTCCTTATGCGCCTTGAGGTGTGCTTCCCCCTTGCCCTGCACACCGTAGAGGACGGCGATGCGTCCCTCCCTGCTTTCCACGGAGGCTTTTTCCACGGAGCCGCGGATGTCCACGTCGCCTGTGGCGGAGACGGAGAATCCGTCCCGAACGGTGCCTCGGACGAGAACAGGGCCGTTGAAGTTGATGTTTCCCGTGGAGTAGTCCACGTCGCCGGAAATGATGAGAAGCGGAATGACGGAGACCACATCGCCCTTCCACTCCAGCCGCCCGTCGAGCTTTGCCCGGAGGTCGTCACCCTCCCAGGCGAGCCCCTTGCCGAAGCGGAGTCGGGCGGGTTTTCCCTTTCGCTGGGGCACGATCTCCCCCTGTACGTTTCGTCCCGGCGTTCCCGGCGTAGGGGGAACGCGGCGAGCCACCACGTCGTCCCGGCGTATTTCCTGGACGAGGTCGAGATTGTAGAAATCCACCCGACCGTCAGGGTTGTCATCGGGGCGCCCCGATGGAGGTGTGAAGAACATCTGCACGGTTCCGTCCAGGCCGTTTCGGGGAGGAATGCCCCGGGCAAGGGGCTTTCGGAGAACCGCTTCTCCCGAGCGGGAGAGCGCCAGAGCCTCCGCCAGTGCGTCTTCGTCCACGCCGAAGACGATGTGTTCCTTTGCGAGAAGTTCCCGCAATCGTTCCTCGTCGCTCCAGCCCGGCGGCAGCGAGAGGCGGCAGGTCATGCCTCCGTCCTCGACGAGAAGTTCGGGAAGCCTCTCCGATTCGGCAGAGGACGGTTCGCGGACGGCGCCGAGAACGAATTCCCCCTGTTGGGCGATGTGCCGGATGAGTTCTTTCAGCGTGATCCGCAACGTTACGTCGAGTTCCTGGATTCTGGAGAGCACCTCCACGGCGGAAAGGGATGTGTCCCGCACGTCGAGGACGAAGGCGCCTCCTCTTTCGAGAAGACGAAAGCGCGGTTCTTCGTGGAGAATCCGTTCCCCATCACTTTCGGTCATGAGCATCCACCTCACTTGCTTCCCCCGCCTGGGCGGACCACGCGGATGATTCGAACAGCGTCTCGCGGGACTAACGTAGTATTCGTTCAGTATAGTTCAAAGGCGACAAAAATGAAAAAGGGTCTCGGGATGCGTTTTTGTGGTTATTCCGTCATCATGGAAGATCTTCTGTGTGGGTCTTGGGTCACGGGTCTGAAGAGAGATGGCCGGTCTCGGGATGTTTTCCCGTTGGTGTTTTTCTCTTCCATGGAACCTCTGAAGAAGGCTACGCCGGTCCGCAGCCTGATGCGACCCGAGTCAAGGGAAAGCGAAAAGGTCTTTATTCAGAGTTTCCCTATGGTGTTTCTTGCTCGAAGAGTGAGTTTTCAGGTGCGCCACGTGCCCGGATGTTGAAGGATGATAGAATGATCCTGGAAAAAAACCAGTGACCGAGTGCTCTCCGGGCGGAAATCGGTTCGTGCCCCGGGAAAACGACGTCGAGGAAAACGTTCCGGAGGAGGAATGCCCCATGGAGAAACGAGATCTGTTCCGGAAGTACACGGGTATCTTCGGCATGCTGGTTTTGCTTGCAGTGGGACTCTTTCTGTTCGGACGCCACGAACGAAAGGAGGAGACCGTCTCCCGGGCGCCGGTGGCGCGTCCCGTGAAGACGGTGATGCTCTCCGCCCCGGCGGCGCGGGATGTCCGAACCTACCCCGGCAAGATCCTTGCGTCCCAGAGGGTCGATCTCGCCTTTCGTGTCTCCGGTCCTCTCGTGGAGCTGCCCGTCCGAAAAGCCCAGAACGTTGCGAAGGGTGATCTCCTCGCCCGTCTTGATCCGAGGGATTTCGAGATTCAGCTTGCGAACGCGAAGAGCGCTCTCGCGAACGCCCAGGCACAACTTGCGGCCATGCGAGCGGGGGCCCGTAAGGAAGAAGTGTCCGCCCTGTCGTCCCAGCTCGCGTCGGCCCGGGCGCGCATGGAGGAAGCGGAGGCCCAGTACCGTCGTTTCGAGCGGCTCTACAAGGAGGGTGCCATTGCGGCGGCGGAGTTCGACCGTTACAAGACCGCCTACGAGGTCTCCAAGGCGGCGGTGAACGAGGCGAGCCAGGAGCTGCAGAAGGCGAAGGCCGGGGCTCGCCCGGAGGACATTCAGGCCATGGAGGCAACCATCCGCGGCCTCGAATCCTCGGTGAAGGCCGCGGAGAGCGCGCTCTCGGACACGGAACTTCGGGCGCCCTTCGACGGCATCGTGGCGGATCGCTACGTGGAGAACTTTCAAAGCATCCAGCGGGATCAGCCGATCCTCGCCCTCCAGGATCTGAAAGACCTTGAGGTGGTCATCTCCGTTCCGGAACAGGACCTCACCCGGGCGAGAAGCGCCGATGCCGTGACGGTCCAGGTGCGTTTTGAAAACATCCCCGGGAAGACCTTTCCCGCGAACTTCAAGGAGGTCGCCACCCAGGCGGATCCCCAGACCCAGACTTACCCCGTGACCTTCCGCATGCCCTATCCGGAGGAGCTTACGGTGCTTCCCGGCATGACCGTGGAAGTTCTCCTGGGATTCCGGAGCAGCGCCTCCGGAGACGGGGGATTCGTGGTTCCCACCGAAGCGGTCGCCGCGGGTGAGGGGACGTCGCATTTTCTCCTGGTCGTGGACGAACCGGCCCTGACGGTACGGCGTGTTCCCGTGGACGTGCTCTCCTTCCGGAAAGAGGATGCCGTAGTGAGCGGTGATCTCGAGCCCGGGATCCGAGTGGTCGTCGCGGGGGTGAGCCTGCTTGCCGAGGGGGAGGCCGTGACGCTCTACGCCCCGGAGGAGACGCCGCTCCCCGCCGCGGAATAGGTGGACGCCATGAATATTGCCACAGCGAGCATTCGGAAGAGCACCATCACATGGTTCATCACCGGTCTCCTTCTCGTGGGAGGGCTTCTGTCCTACACGGGGCTCGGAAAGCTGGAGGACCCGGCCTTTACGATCAAGACCGCCGTGGTGATGACCCCCTATCCCGGCGCGTCTCCCGAGGAAGTCGAGAACGAGGTGACGGAGGTGGTGGAGAGCGCCATCCAGCAGCTCGGACAGGTGGATACGGTGCGCTCCCTCTCCCAGGCCGGGGGTTCCGTGATCTACGTGGACATCAAGGACACCTTCACCGCGAAGGATCTTCCCCAGATCTGGGACGAGCTGCGCCGGAAGGTGAACGACGTGCAGGGCAGTCTTCCTCCCGGGGCGGGGCCCTCCCTGGTGAACGACGATTACGGCGATGTCTTCGGTGTGTACTTCGCCCTCACCGGAAAGGGATACACGTTACGCGAGCTTGAGAACTTCGCGGATTTTCTCCGCAAGGAGCTGCTTCTCGTTCCCGGCGTGGCGAACGTCCGTATTGCGGGAGTGCAGCGGGAGACGGTCTACGTGGAACTTTCCCGGTCCCGCATGGTCCAGCTCGGAATTCCGATCCAGACGATCTTCGACACGCTCAAGGCCCAGAACCTCGTGGTGGACGCGGGAAGTGTGCAGGTTGGGAAGGAATACCTCCGCATCGAGCCCACGGGACTCTTCGCCACGGTGGAGGACATCGGGGATCTGTTCCTTCGGAGCGGCTCCGGAACACTGCTGCGACTCCGGGACGTGGCGACCGTGAAGAGAGGATACCTGGATCCGCCGCGGGCGCTTATGCGCTTCAACGGTGAGCCCGCACTCGGCATCGGCATCTCCAACGTGGAGGGGGGCAATGTCATCACCATGGGCGAGGCGGTGAAAAAACGCCTCGCGGAGCTGCTTCCCCAGACGCCTCTCGGTATGGAGCTCGGGCTTATCTACTATCAGTCCGACACGGTCAAAGAGGCCATCGCGAACTTTCTGGTCAACCTCCTCGAAGCGCTGGTCATCGTCATCGGCCTGCTGCTCTTCTTCATGGGCATGCGCTGCGGTCTGCTCATCGGCGCCGTGCTGCTTTTGACGATTCTCGCCACCTTTATCGCCATGCGGAGTTTTCACATCGACCTGCACAGCATTTCCCTGGGAGCGCTCATCATCGCCCTGGGGATGCTTGTGGACAACGCCATTGTCGTTGCCGACGGCGTTCTCGTTGGAATCCAGAAAGGGCGGGACCCTTTCCGTTCCTCCGAGGACATCGTGGGGCAGACCCAGTGGCCCCTGCTCGGCGCGACGATCATTGCCGTCCTCGCCTTCGCTCCGATCGGCCTTTCTCCGGACAGCACGGGAGAGTATTGCCGCAGTCTTTTCCAGGTGGTGGGAATCTCCCTTCTGCTGAGCTGGGTCCTCGCCGTGACGATCACCCCCCTTGCGGGAGCGCACTTTCTCAAGGTGGTCCCGATGCAGGAGGGGGAGGAACTCTACGGATCGCTTCTCTATCGTCTCTACCGGAAGTTCCTCGAAACGTGCCTCGCGAAGCGGCTGCTTACGCTGGCCGTTCTGGCGGGGCTTCTTGTGACGGGCGTCATCGGCTTCGGCATGGTGGACAAATCCTTTTTCCCCAGCGCGTCGAGCCCCATGTTCACCATCGAGTTCCGGCGCCCCAAGGGGGCGTTCATCAACGAGACTCTTGAGGATGTGAGGAAGTTCGAGGTGTTTCTTCGGGAGCAGCCCGAGACCAAATCCGTCACTTCCTTTGTGGGAGAAGGGGCGTTGCGCTTCCTTCTCACCTTCACTGCGGGCGATCCCGGGGACGAGTACGGAAGTTTTGTGGTCGGAACAGAGAGCGCGGAGGAGACGGATTCGCTCATGAAGAAAACGGAGGAATTCGCTGCCCGGGAGCTGCCGTATCTGGATCCGCGGGTACGCCCTTTCGGGAAGGGGACGGGAAGCGGCGCGAAGATTCAGGTGCGCTTCTCCGGGGAGGATCCGCTCGTGCTCCGCAGCCTCGCCGACCAGGCTACGGCGCTCTACCGTGCCGCCGGCGCGGTGAACATTCGCAGCGACTGGGGGGAACGGGTCAAGGTCATCCGCCCGGTCCTCGATGAGGTCCGGGCGAGGCAGGCGGGGCTCACACGCAAGGACGTCGCGGAGGCCCTGGAACTCTCCTTTTCCGGTGCGACCGCAGGGCTTTATCGCGAAAAGGACAAGCTTCTCCCCATCGTGGCCCGCTTCCCCGAGGCGGAACGGGCCGATGCGGGAACCCTTCCGGAGGTGCAGGCCTGGAGTCCTTCGCTGCAGCGGTATCTCCCTCTCTCCCAGGTGGTCCGGCGTTTCGACACCGTTGCGGAGGATTCCGTGATCTACCGGCGGAACCGCATGCGTACCGTCACCACGGAATGCGATGCCGCCGACGGTCTTGCAGGGCCGCTGTTCACCAGGGTGCGCTCCTCGGTGGAAAACCTTCCTCTTCCCCTGGGGTACAGTATGGAGTGGGGCGGCGAGTACGAGAGTTCCGGCAAGGCTCAGGGAGGGCTTTTGCGCATGATTCCCCTGGCCTTTGCCGCCATGGCGCTGATCCTGGTGATTCTCTTCAACGCCCTGCGCCAGCCCGCGATCATCCTGCTCTGCCTGCCCCTTTCGGTGATCGGCATGACCGCAGGGCTCCTGCTGTTGCGGAAGCCTTTCGATTTCCTCGCACTGCTCGGTTTCCTGAGCCTCGCGGGGATGCTCATCAAGAACGCCATCGTGCTCATCGACCAGATCGATCTCGAGATCCGGGAAGGACGCGATCCCTATGAGGCCATCGTCGATTCCGCGTTGAGCCGGGCCCGTCCTGTGCTCATGGCGGCACTCACCACCGTGCTCGGCATGGTTCCCCTCTACTTCGACGTGCTCTTCTCCTCCATGGCGGTGACCATCATGTTCGGTCTCACCTTTGCCACGGGACTCACCCTCGTGGTGGTGCCCGTTCTCTACGCGCTCTTCTTCCGGATTCATCCCGCGCCGAAGGGTGAAAGCGTGCCCGGGGAAGCGTAAAAGGAGGCGGGGATGTCCCGAAAGGGAGACGAGAGCGTTCTTCCGTACTCCGCGAGAACAGAAGGAGCGCGCCCTGAAAAAGGACTTGTCGGAGAAAAAGCGGGAAAGGGCCTTGTCACAGGCCCTTTCCCGCTTTCTTTGCTCTCGTTTGCGGCTCATTTGGGGTTTTTCTCCGGCGTGCGATCGTGTTCGTCCGCTCAGGGAACGTCGTGTCTCATTCCTCCTCGGAGCCGGCGATCTTCCATTTGAACCACTTGTATTGATCTTTCTCCAGCACGCGGTATCCCCGGACCTCCTTGGTGACCCACAGAAGATATTCCTTGGAGAAGGACTCCTGAAGGGCCATGATGGATTTCCCCTTGTTGCCCTTGAGTCCGGCGTAGGTATCCTTGAGATCCCGGTCGTCGTCGGCGTCCCAGCGGAAGAGAGCCATGGCCTGAGCCACGGATTTCTCCGGCGTGTCCGCAGGGATAAGAGGAAACTGGAGCACGTGTTCCTCCCAGTTGTAGACGCCGTTTCCCTTGCCGGGCACGATCACCACCCGGGGGCAGCCGTGGATCCGGATCCGGCTCAGACCGAGAATTCCCGGATCGGCCTGGAGAAGGTGCTCGATTCCCTTGGAGATGGCGCCGAACGTAAGGAGGTCCTTTCCCCCCGAGGGGGAGAAGAGGGGTGATACGTCCAGATGGCTCCGTTTTGCGGACATCTCCATGAACATCTTCCGGGTCTTCATGGATTCCTTCATGACCAGGCGGAGTTCTCCCTCGCCCTTTCCCTTCCATTTTTCCGCGAAGCGCCCGACCTTCTGCGTCTGGCGGCGGTGTTCCTCCTGGGTGCGGACGAAGAAGATCGCCATGTCCTCGATCTCCTGGTCCAGGGCGAGAAGCTGTTCGAACTGGTTGAGGAGTCCCATCTGTTCGAGCCCGCTTCGAAGAGGATCGAGGAGATTTTTCCGTTTTTCCAGCGCTCCTCTGTAGGCCGAGGCGGCGTCGATGATCTTCTGCCGTTCCTGGTTGTCCGCCATGCGGACCCGGAGGGTACGCAGGGTGTTCTCCACGAAGTTCATGAGATTTCCGTCGATGGTGGCGAGAAGCGTGTCCGCCTCCTTCGTCTGGGGGAAGTTGATGTGTTTCAGGAGGATTCCCTGAATTCCCCTCCGCTTGCGGATGTTCACGTTGAGGATTTCCTCGAGATGATCCGTCTTCGCCCGGAGGCTCATGCCTGCGCGCGGGCTCTGGAGCGGGCGTGCGTAGAGCAGGGCGAACTCCTCGGCGATGAGATCGGACAGACGGTAGTACTGAAAACGGTCCAGAGAGGGTGCCTTCTCCGCGGAGGCGAGGAGCGCGGTGGGATCTCCCGGCGTGATCCGGGAATCCAGAAAACCGAAATCAAGGAAGAGGCGTTCCTCGGGCGTGAAGTCGATCCGCTGAGGGGCTCCCGTGCTGGTGCGGATATGTCGTTCCACCACGCCCCAGAGAAGGCTCCAATAGGCGGTGGCGAGTTTTTCCCAGAGTTCCCGCGTGCGCTTGCGGACCTCGATGTCATCGCTCGGCTGGGGCAGGAGCACATACTCCTCCACGTCGGCGCGGAGCTGCTTGAGGGTAGTGCGGTCCTCCTCGTTTGAGAGGTTCTGTTCGAGGAAGATGAGCGGCTCCAAGAGCCCGCCTCCGGCGTTCGTGTCGCCCGGGGTCGCCCTTTCCGAAAGCGGAGGTGCGTTTTGTGCGGATTGGGGTGTTGTGGATAGTTCCTCTGCCATGACCGGACCTCCTTGTCTCCTCGGAAAAAGAAGAGGAAACCCAAAAATTGAGTCTCAAGACCCATTCTACTCGCTCAGGGGCGATTGTGCCAGATAAAGAACGCATCGCGTCAAGCAACCAATCTTTTTCCGCAAGAGCATCACGGTGCTGTCCCCGAAAGAGAGGGGTGCCGCAAGCAACGTTCTTCCTGTATGGATGTCCGCTCTGGTTCCTGCTGCGGCAGTCCGTTGCGACGCCGTCAGGAAAAAGTGAATTTTCGAGAGACGAAGCGGAGAAACCGTTCCGCCCATTCCGGATCGAACTGGGTTCCCGCACAGCGCCGGATCTCCTGTCGCGCCTCCTCGGGAGCAAGACGCGGTTTGTAAAGCCGGTTCGTCATGGATTCGAAGGCGTCAACAAGGGTTGGAATGCGACTTGTCAGCAAAACTGTCCTTGTTGCACCTTTTTCATGTCGATTGTACACTCCAAAAGAATGTTGACAAGATGAACCGATTCCTTTTTGCGTGTGTCTTTTTCCGGGCTCTTCGTGGAAGGAGTGCGTGCCCGCGTTGTTGCTCTTTTCCAGGGAAGGGGTGGTTTTCTGTCATGAACAAGTTACGACGCCGAGGGAGTGTCGAAGAACCGGAGAACCAGCGATGTTGTGTAACACTTTCGAGACTACCCTTGAAAAGTGTCACGTGGCGCTTTATACTTTGTCGGCGCGTGATCTTTGGAAAGTAAAAAACAATGGTCCGACAGCTCTTTCGGAAGGTGAAAAAACATGGAACAACAGCGACGAGCCGAGCGAGGGCTGCGCATGCGGGAGCTTGAAGCGCTCACAGGGGAGACGAAGGCCACCATCCTCTTCTGGGTCTCTCAGGGGCTCCTGCCTCCACCGCGAAAGACGAGCCGCAACATGGCCTGGTACGACTACCGCTACCCCCGCATGATCGAGGCGATCC
>NZ_JARKPW010000047.1:0-6551 GCF_029975095.1 Aminiphilus sp. | reverse complement strand
GGTCGGGCAGGTCAATGGCCTGACCGTCATCGATATGCGTGATCACGCCTTTGGTCAGCCGGTGCGGATCACCGCCAACGTCTTCATGGGACAGGAGGGCGTTGTCAACATCGAACGCGAAGTCAAAATGACCGGTCCTATCCACAACAAGGGATTACTGACGCTGAGCAGCTATCTCGGACGTACGTATGCCCAAGACATTCCCCTCGCGCTGTCGGCTCGCATCGCCTTCGAGCAGACCTACGACGGCATCGAAGGCGACAGTGCTTCCTCGACGGAGCTGTACTGCCTGCTTTCCGCCCTTTCCGGTGTCCCCATCCGACAGGGCATTGCCGTAACGGGCTCCGTGGATCAGTTCGGCAACATTCAACCCATCGGAGGCGCCAACGAGAAAATCGAGGGCTTCTATCGCTACTGTAAGGCACGGCGGCTCACCGGAGATCAGGGTGTACTGGTTCCAGTGCAAAACGTGCAACACCTCATGCTGCACCACGAAGTCGTCGAAGCAGTACGAAACGGCGACTTCTCCGTCTGGGCCGTATCCAATATCGGAGAGGGCATCGAAATACTGACGGGTGTGCCCGCAGGGACCCCTGGTGACGATGGAGAGTACCCTGAGGAGTGCATCCACGGCAAAGTGAAGAAACGCCTCAAGGAATGGCTGAAACGAGCCTCCGTACTCAAGAAGGAATTGGGGGAGACCAACGGCGGAACGTCTGCGAAAACAAGCGCCAATAACGAGGAAGACGCCGGAGAAACAACGGACCGACAGGATGACGATGACGACACGGACAATGTCGAATAGAGGAGAAAAGCGTTTCCTGGCAAAACGGGGCAAAGGCCTCTCCCGGAAATGGGTAGCACAGGTTCTCGACATTCTTGAGGAAAGCTGGGGCATGGAGGCGAATCCTCACTTCGTCTCCACCGAGGACCCTTTGGACGGATTGATCCTTACGGTCCTCTCCCAGAATACAAACGACAGAAACAGAGACACGGCTTTCCTGCGCCTCAAGCAGCGTTTTCCCTCCTGGAAAGAAGTGCACGAGGCACCGACGGAGCATCTGGAAGAGGCAATCCGTCCGGCAGGGTTGGGACCGACGAAAGCGAAGCGGATCACCCACCTGCTCTCGCTGACCCTTGAGACTTTCGGCGATTTCAGCCTCTCTTCCTTGCGAGAGTGGAATCCCGAGAAGGCAAGAGCCTATCTTGAAGCACTCCCCGGTGTAGGAGCAAAGACCGCCGCGTGCGTTCTTGTCTTCGACCTGGACATGCCCGCCTTTCCAGTGGACACACATATAGCGCGGCTCTGCATCCGTATCGGTTTCGTTTTGCCCGGAACAACTCCGGAAGACATTTCACGCATCATGGAGCAGTATGTCCCGAAGGAACGCTACCGTGGCGCACACCTCAACTTCATCGAACACGGACGCCATGTTTGCGGCGCCAGAAAACCAGCCTGTAAGGAATGTCCCCTTCGTCTGCTTTGCAAGACGGGGAAAGGAGACGGGTTTGCCCGTGACTGACGCGGTCCCGTATCTTGTCGGTATCGCTCCCTGCCAGGACTACGGGCCGGAAAAGGTCCGTACCGCCGTGGACAGCGCCGTCACGCATGCAGGTGGATGGCCTCTCATTTCCGGAAATGTTCTCTTCAAGGCAAACATCCTCGCACCCCGAAGCCCGGAAGACGCGGTGACAACGCACCCGGCTGTTCTTCGAGGTGCAATTCACTCCCTGAAGGCGAGCAATCCGGAAATACAAGAACTCCTTGTCGCGGACAACCCCGGCTACATTTTCAGCCATCAAAAGGAAATGCTTCTCGCCAGGAGCGGCATGGTGGAACTGGAACGTTCCGGACTCGCCAAGGTGGACTTGCTTTCCGAACGAGGACTCGTCAATGTAGCAAAAGGGAAGGCCCTTCTCTCGTCCATGCGCATTTCGCGCACCTATCTGGAGGCGACGACCGTCATCAACGCAGCCAAGCTGAAAACACACGTGGAGACGGAGATGACGGGATGCCTGAAAAACATCTTCGGCATTGCGGACACGGCGACGAGAAAAAGTGCACACGCCTCCAGGTCGGACGAACATCTTTGTCATGCTATCCTCGATATCTTCGAAATCCGCCCGCCGGAATTCCATCTTCTTGATGCCGTGATCGCCATGGAGGGGAAGGGGCCATCCCACGGAACGCCTCGCCACCTCGGTTGGATTCTCGCCGGGAAAAATGCTCTCGCCATTGATGCGGTGGCGGCGTGGATGATGGGATATCAGGACCCTTTCTCCATTCCACTTTTGCGCGTTGCCCATAAACGCGGCATAGGTCCGGGTTCTCTTGAGGCAATACATCTCCGGGGAGCATCTTGGGAACAGATCCGCTGCCCTGGGTTCAAGCGCGCTCCGGGAAATATCCGCTGGATTCCTACGTTTTTACGAGGTGCTGTGCACGGACTCGTCAAAGTCAGGCCGCTTCTTCAGCGGGAGCGCTGTGTCCGCTGCGGTATCTGTGCCACCGTGTGTCCAGTGAATGCCATCGAGCTACGGGAAGGCTATCCCGTCATCGACTCGAATCGCTGCGTTTCCTGTCTCTGCTGCCACGAAATGTGTCCCCCCGGAGCGATGACCGCAAAGGAGAATTTTTTGGCCCGGATCGCCATTCGAAACAGAACGCGATCCTGACTCATTGTCGTTTGAAACTCCTCACAAGAAAACCGTGCACAAAGACCGGAGGAACTCCTCCGGTCTTTGTGCACGGTTTTCTTGTGCGTCGCGAGCATTTTTGCTCCTTCGGGAAAAAGCCGCGGAACGTTTTTCGGAAAACGGCATTTCTCCTGCAAAATCTACTTTTCTTCCTTCATTCTCTCAAGAACGAGCTTGTATCCATCCGCGCCATACTCGAGAAATTTCTTGACGCGGCTGATCGTAGCGGTGCTGGCTCCCGTTTGCTGCGCAATCTGGGGGTAGGTGTATCCCTCGCTCAGAAGACGTGCGACCTCCAGACGTTGCGCCAAAGCCCGAATTTCGCCTATAGTGGCAATATCCTCCAGGAAACTGTACACTTCCTCCGGGTTTTCCAGCGATAAAAAAGCATTACATAGTTGATCCGTCAAACGATCCTTCCACTTTTCCGCCATGCAGGATTCCTCCTCCGTGTGTTCCAGAAATCAGGTCATCCTATTTCCTTTCACCGCATTCTAGCACATACTCCGGAGAGGTTCAAGGATCACAACGGTAAAGTGGAGCATGCACAGCGAATCACACTTCCTTACGCCAAAGCACTCGCCGAAAGGAGGTGCTCCTCTTCGCCGCCGACACATGCCTGGCTGCACTCATCCAGAACGGCCCGCATGTCTTCCTCGCGGCCGACGGTGATGCGAAGCCATGTTCCTTCCCAGGGAAGATCGTTGAGGAATTTCACCCGAATACCTGCCCGTTCGAAAAGAGAACGGGCGAAGCGTTCTTCGGCCGTGGTGCGCAGTAAAACAAAATTTCCGTCACTGGGAAATGCCTCCCATCCGGGAATTCGCGCCATGCTCTCCACAAAACGATCTCTCATGTAGCGGATACTGTAAACGCGGCTTTCCATCCATTCTCTGTAGTGGAGAAGAATCTTCGCGATTTCCTGGGTGAGGACATTCACATTGAAAGGACCGCGCACGTCGTTCAGTGCCTTGCAGAGGCTTTCCCCGGAGACAGAATAGCCCAGGCGGATTCCTGCAAGTCCCCACGCTTTGGAAAGGGTGCGGAGAACGAGCGCGTGACTGGGAAATCCTTCCTTTTTGAAAATATCCAGAACAGATGGACCGCCGAACTCAATGTATGCCTCGTCAAGGACGACAGGACATGGGGAAAGCCTGGCGAATCTCGCCAGAGATTCCGGTTCCATGGAAAATCCAGTAGGATTGTTGGGACTGTCAAGAAGAACGAGTTTCGGCGACGACGCGGCGACGGCATCTAAAAGCGCCTCTTCGTCGATGCGAAACGTTCCCTGCCGTGAATCCAGTTCGACGGGAACAGTCCTCTCGCAAGCCCCGAACACCCGAATCAGATGGGAATACTGCGAAAAGGAAGGATGCAGACGAAGGACCACATCCCCGGGTTTGACGAAAGCGAGAAAGCAGAGAAAAAGAATCTCATCGCCGCCGTTGCCCACGACAAGTTGGTTTGCATCCACATCCACGTATCCCGCCAAAGCCTCTCGGAGAGATCGATATTCCGGATCAGGATAACGATTCAAAGTAATCGTTGAAAGGAGATCCCGAATCTCTTCTCTCGGAGAGGGAGGAAGGTCGAAGGGATTCTCATTCTTATCGAGACAAACCTCACCTGTGTTCATTGCAAGAAACGCTTCGCGACCAAACCGCATGACCGCTATCTCCTCCTTGGTTACTGTTTACTCCGGTAAAATGGTGTTTTTGTCAACGATGGGCAGTTTATCATGTCTTTCTCCACTCGTCAAGTCCAGTTTTCCCGCTTGTGATCATCAGACATACGACAGTTCCAAATTCTTTTCACGGCCGGAATCCAGAGAAGCTCTGCGTACATGATCGTCGGGCTCCGTATAAGGAACAAGTCACGAGGAAACCGCTCACGAGGAAACCGCAAAAAAAACTTGACGGAGAGGACAGGTATTCGTAAAATGCCTAGGTTGGTATTCGTATGCGCATGGGACAGGTGCAAAAGAATCCTTTCGGATCACCTGAAAAATCCCAGCGGAAAGGGGACAGACTGTTCATGTACGCAATTGTTGAAGCATGCGGCAAGCAGTATCGTGTTGCTCCGGGAGATGTCGTCAAGATCGATCACCTTCAACTCGCCGAGGGCGAGGCGCTTCGCCTTGAGAAGATTCTCTTTGTCCAGAAAGACGACGCAACGGTAGCGGTGGGAACGCCTTTTGTCCAAGGAGCCTCTGTGCGCGGAACTGTCTTGGCACATGGCAAGGATCCGAAAGTGATGGTCTTCAGATACCGCCGCAAAAAAAACATTCGAAGATTTCGGGGCCATCGGCAGCAGTTCACTCAAGTGAAAATCGAAGGCATTGATGTAGAGTAGTCCCTATAAAAATGACGACTGTACGTGTTTTCCGACGGGAAGGAGCCATTGCAGCCGTCATAGCCGAAGGACATACAGGGTATGCTCCGTCAGGCCAAGACATTGTTTGTGCCGGCGTATCGGTTCTTATGCAATGCCTCCAAGTAGGCCTGGAGGATGTGATCGGCCTCCGAAACGCTGACGTGGTGTGTGACGAAAAGAATGGAATGATGTCCATCCGTTGGCACGATGGAGACCATCCTTGTGTCGCAGTGCTCGCGGAGTCTATTGTGAGAAGCATGTATGGCATCGCCGCCGGATATCCGGAGATGGTACGGATCATAGAGGAGGATCACCATGCGGATTTTCAACCTTCAGCTTTTCGCGCATAAAAAGGGGCAGGGCAGTAGTACGAACGGACGTGACACAATTGGAAAGCGGTTGGGCATCAAACGACAGGACGGCCAATTCGTTCTTGCGGGGAATATCCTTGTCCGCCAGCGGGGAACTACTATTCACCCGGGAAAGAACGTCGGTTGCGGCAGGGATTATACCCTCTTTGCCCTTGAAGAAGGGATTGTTCGTTTTCAAACGAAGGGCAATCGCAAAGTCGTCAGTATTGCTCCCGTGTCTCTGGAAGTAGAGTAACCTCTGGAGAATGACCTGGCTTGGACACAACGGAAACTGTGTTATGGGGCCGCCATGTGTGTGGTCCCTTTTTTCTTTTTCTTTGGAGAAAAACGAGTGGGAGTGGGCGGTTTTCTATGAAATTTATCGATAAAGCAATACTTACCCTTCGTGCAGGCAAGGGCGGAGATGGGTGTATGAGTTTTCGCCGGGAAAAATTCGTACCTCGCGGGGGGCCCGATGGAGGAAACGGAGGACATGGAGGTAGTGTTTTCCTTGAAGCCACCAGAAGTCTCCACACTCTTGCGGATTTTGAACATCGCCATCTTTTTTCTGCAATCGACGGTGAGCGGGGGAAGGGAAAGAAGCAGCATGGGCGCCGCGGAAAAGATAGCGTCATCCATGTCCCTTGTGGTACCCTTGTCTTTGAAAAAGGAAGTGAAGAGACACCTCTCGCGGACTTGACGGAACCCGGAGACAGGTTTCTCGCAGCCCGAGGTGGAAGAGGCGGAAGAGGCAACGCTCATTTCGCGAACGCGGTGAGGAAAACGCCTCGCTTTGCCGAGAAGGGCGAACCGGGGGAAACGCGCACCATTCGGCTTGAACTCAAGCTCATTGCCGATGTCGGACTCGTGGGTTTACCAAATGCCGGAAAATCGAGCCTTCTGGCTGCCCTCTCGAATGCACAACCGAAAATTGCGAGTTACCCTTTTACCACTCTGACTCCCAACCTGGGTGTTCTGCCTATGGAAGATGACCGTGTTGTCATTGCGGACATTCCAGGACTTATTGAGGGCGCGAGTGAAAATCGGGGGCTCGGACACGATTTCCTCAGACACGTTGAGCGGACGCGGTTGCTTGTGTATCTCTTCGACATCAGCGACGACAATGTTGAA
>NZ_JARKPW010000112.1:0-6570 GCF_029975095.1 Aminiphilus sp. | reverse complement strand
AAAGCACGCAAGGCACAAAAACTCCTTTAAAAAACGACCGCAAGGAACTCGTCCCGAGAAAACGAGTTTCTTGCGGTCGTGACACATTTTTTATCATGCCGAGAGCAATTCCACGGGAAAGGAAAGAGAGAGGCTCCCTCGACGTTCTCCACGGGGAAAAAGATCTACGAGCAAGTTTGCCTCGGCGCAGGAACGGACGGAAGAGTTGCCTGCGACAAAATGGGCAGCGTCACGTCCCTTCATCCGCCTCGGGAAAGACCCCTTTCTCCAGGAGAATCCGCACGGCCTTTCTGCTCCCACCGGCCAAAGGGTAGTCGCCAAGAGCCTTGGGAGAAACCCAGGCGCACTCGCTCGCGGCACGCGAGCGGAGCCCCGCGAGCACTTCCCCGTCGAGGAAAGCCTCTTGCCCGGGAACGTCCGGGACAAGACAGAGATAGACGCGGAGAGAAACGCGGAATGTGGTGTATCCGTGCGACACCTTGCAGAGCAACGGTCCCGGAAGTATCTCGACCCCGAGTTCCTCCCGTATTGTCCGCACGAGGGTCTCCTCGAAGCGTTCACCTTCCTCCACTTTTCCGCCGGGAAATTCCCAAAGTCCTCCCAGAAGTCCTCCGAGAGGGCGGCGTCTGAGCAACACCGCGCCGTCGGAGCGCCGAAGGAGTCCCGCCACCACGGAAAGGGGTACGGAAACACGCTTTTCGGGAAGGACGGGACGCAGCAACACAGTTCCCGCCGTCAGGGCCGCGCAGGATTTCCGCAGGGGGCAAGCGTCGCATCCGGGTGTTCTTGGGGTACACAGAAGAGCACCGAACTCCATGAGGCCCTGGGTGAAATCCCGGGCCTGTCCCTCTGGTGTCATGCACCGCATCGCCGCGAGAAGGCATTCCCGGCCTTTACGGCTCCGCACGCTCTCCCGGCAGTCCAGAAGGCGGGCGAGAACCCGTTCCCCGTTGGCGTCCAGCGCGGGTTCAGGGATGTTCCACGCGATGGCGAGAATCGCTCCAGCCGTGTATGGGCCGATCCCGGGAAGGCTGCGGAGTTCAGGCAGCGTGCGTGGAACGCTTCCTCCGTAACGTTCCACAATGCAGCGCGCCGTCTGGAGAAGATTGCGCGCCCTGCTGTAATACCCCAGCCCCTCCCACAGCCTCAGGACATCCTCTTCGTCCGCCCTGGCGAGATCGGCAACGGTGGGAAAACGGGCGACCCACCGCAGAAAATAGGAAACACCCCGTTCCATCTGGGTCTGCTGGAGCATGACCTCCGAGACAAGAATTTCGTAGGGATCATAGGACCTCCTCCAGGGAAGATCCCTGCGGTGTGAGGAAAACCATTCCACAAGAACGTTTCCGAGTTCGGCAAAAGACACCCCCTGCGGGAGGGAAAACGGACCGCATCGCTCCGTGACACTCATTCCGGCAGAGTACGCTCCGGATCAGCGTGCGGGAAGGACGCGCACATCTTCGAGCACCACCCGGCTCGCGGGAGCGATGCGCAGGGCGGCTCCCCCCTCCAGGGAATGATCGTCGAGAAAATCGAGGACCCGCACACCGTCCACCAGAATGGTATGCTGCCTCCCCGAGACGCGAAGGGAAATCTCGTGCGTTCCCCATCCTCGGAAACCCGGAATGCGAGACACAAGCTGCCTAAGGGGGACGGCGCGAAAAACACCCTCTCCGCCTCCGTCCTCTTTCCCACGGTGAAGCTTCCGCACCAAAAGATACCCCAGAGAATCACGCATTCTCGACGGAACCTGCGTCCCCTCCGACGCATCCACGATACCCCTCCGTTCGGGGTCGAAGATGAGTACATACCCTTCTCCGAAGCGTTCGGGCATGAAATCGCCCTTCAATCGGTAGTAAAGCCCCAGAGAACCGGCCCCCTGCAAGGTCGCCCGGACAATCACCTCATAGTTCGCGGGCCATCCCCCCGTTCCGGGATCCCTCCAGAAAAAAAGCGGACGCCCTCCGGAACCCTCCGTCATTCTCGATCCCACGGGGTTGAAGACGTTCAGAACACCTCCGGCCTCTTTCCGCATCACCAGGGGTGGAAGCGCATCGCGACCTCCCCAGAAAAGGTCCGGCCATACCGCACGCCCCTGGAACAAAAGGGGCTCCATCGTACCATTGCCGTTCTCCGAAGCCAGCATAGTCTTGCCGAAAAAAGGGACAAAGAGTTCCTCGGTCATACCGTTGTAGGGAACGGAAAAAGCCGCATCGCCGTACAAATCGCCTTCTCGTGCCAATCCTGCGAGTTTTTTCCGCACTTCTTTCGGAAAGTGGGCGAGATCCGCCCGAAATCCACGAAGGAAACCGCCTTCGTCGGTGACCATCCCGTATCGGGATGCAACATTGCCCCCCATGGCAGAGACAGCGTGGGGCAGTTCCTCCAGAGAGGTCGGCGGACTTCCGTACTTGAGGAAAAAGCGCTCCGCTTCGGTACCCAGGCAATGCAGATCCTCGACGATTCTCCCCGCCCTGGCGCCTGTGCCCAGGCTGGTCATCCCCACGAAAAGCGTGCCGAGAACAATCGACAGGACAGCTATTTTCAACAACACGCTCGCCACAATGTTCCCACACCGCCGTCCCAGGTCATTTCCCCACACCACGCAATCCCTCCCTCGGCGTTTCGGGTTCAGGCCGATTCGGCGAGGTTCACGGCGGAACGGAACCAGCGATAGAGTTCGAGCATATCCTCGTTCTCCGCCATCAATCCTCTTCCGGAAAACCTCCTGCTCCCGGGGACGATACAGGCGGCGTCACATTGGGAAGAACGACTGAATTCCAGCTCCATGCGATACGGAGACTGGAGCGAAAAAAGAGGCGCCTTGCCCGAGAGTGCCCGCTCCATGGCGCGACAGGTCGCCTCGCGCAGCAGCGATGCCGTCCTTTCCGGCGGCAGAAGCCGGGCTGCGGAAGCACTCCGCCCTTCCTTGACGGCGCAGGTGACAAGCGCCTCGCCGAGAAGGCTCTCCGCCTCCAGACACACCGCCTGATCCCCCGTGACGAGCGCCACGGGGACACCGAGAAAACCGCATACCGCCGCGTTGATTCCCGTTTCTCCCACGCGACGCCCGTTGAGACGCACGTCATGAACGATTCGGGACATGGTGTGGTCCGTCACAGCCTTTTCCGTTCCCGCCATGGCGTGATAGCACACGAAAAAGGCCACCTGACATTCGTCCGCTCCCTCGACCATGCTCAACACCTTCTGTGAACCGCTGCAGAGTTCCACCGATGTCGGCAACCCCGTGGGGTCGAGATTGTTCATGTTCCAATGAGCGTCGTTCACGAGAATCCGCGTGGCCCCCGCCTCAAGAGCGGCATGCACCACGGCGAGCAGATCGTGGCGCTGCATGGCCCTCCCGAACGAGTACCCCGCGCTGCCCGGTTCCACCTGATCAAACCCGACGACCCCCGTGGCACCCTCCATGTCGCAGCTGACGTAGACGTTCACGATACCCTACTCCTTCCAGGTTCTCAGGAAATGGGGATCCGCAAAGAGCGGACGGCCGAGACCGACAAGATCGCACACGCCCTCTCTCAGGAGCCGCTCCGCCGTTTCCCGGCGCCGGATCCCTCCCGTACAGACCACGAGGGCCCTTCCCTTGCGTTCGCTCACCGCCGCCGCGTACGGCGCGAAATAGGCTTCTCCGGGACCGTCGTAGCCGCAGAGATTGCCCGACAGATCCAGAATGTCCACACCGAGGGCGACAAGCTCCCGGGCAACCCACACGGCTTCTTCCACATCGAACCCTCCGGAAGGCGCTCCGGGCAGGACGTCCGCCATGCCGAGCCGAACCGAGAGAACCGCCTCGTCACCGATCAGGTCCCGAAGGGCGTCCGCCACATCGAGCAGCAGACGCGCACGATTCTGTACATTGCCCCCGTACTGATCCGTCCTTCTGTTCGTGAGCGGGCTCAGAAATTGCCCGAGAAAATAGCCGTGGGCCGCATGGATTTCCACGCCACGGTATCCTGCGGAAAGTCCTCGAAGTGCCGCAGCCGCGTAGGACGCGACGAAAGCGGAAAGCTCCTCCCGGGAAAGTTCCCGAGGAACCACACCGAACTCATCCGAGGGATGCGGAACCGCCGACGGCCCGACGGGAACGAATCCGGGACGTTTGAGAAGCTCCGCGTCCCGGACAAGCCCTCCCGAATGATTGAGTTGTACCAGAACGGGGACGTTCGCCTCGGAAAAGAGCGCGGTGAGTTTCCGCTGGGATTCCGCCAGCTCGTCCCGGTCCAGCATGTACTGCGTGCGGCGGACCCTTCCGTCCGGACGAATCGCATGATGTTCC
Organism: Aminiphilus sp.; assembly: GCF_029975095.1. NCBI lineage: Bacteria > Thermotogati > Synergistota > Synergistia > Synergistales > Aminiphilaceae > Aminiphilus > Aminiphilus sp. The sequence continues at coordinate 2,273 of NZ_JARKPW010000112.1, read as the reverse complement.
ATCACCACCAGTCCCACGCCTCCCGAGGCGAGAGCGCCGTACCGCATCAGCGCGGCCTCCGTAGGACGCCCTTCCTCGTCGGCGGTTCCCGTCGCCGTGGGAGCGGCGACGATACGATTCGCCACCCTCACCCCGCGAACTTCCAAGGGGGTCCAGAGCATGTCGTCGGTCTTTTTTTCCGTCACTTCGGATCCTCCTCTCCGCCGCCCCTGGAACGGGCGGCACGCAGTCTCAGACGTTGAAACGGATTTCGATCATGTCACCATCGGCGACAAGGTAGTCGCGACCTTCGAGACGGAGCACTCCAGCCTCCCGGCACCGGGGGAGAGATTCCCCGTGAGCGCAGAAATCCTCGTAGGAAACGACCTGGGCGCGGATGAACCCCCTCGCGAGATCGGAATGAATCGTGCCCGCCGCGGCGAGTGCCGTGTCGCCTTTCCGGAGCGTCCAGGCCTTCACCTCGTCCGAGCCGGTGGTGAAAAAGGAAATGAGTCCCAGGAGCCCGTAGGCCTGGGCGATGAGACGATTCCGCCCGGATTCGGCGACACCCAGATCCTTCATGAATTCCTCCTGTTCCTCCGGAGCGAGGTCGGCCATGTCCATCTCCATGCGTCCATAGATGCGGACCAGTCCGAGTCCGCGCTCCGCGGTGAGTTTCTCCATGTCCTTCCAGCCGGGAATCCGAGTCTCGTCCGTCTGACTCTCGTCCAGATTCAGCACCACAAGCTCCGGCTTGCGCGTCACGAAGGCAAAGCCACGAACACTCCGTTCCTCCTCGGGCGTAAAAGCGAGTTCCCGCAGAGGACGTTCTTCCATCAAATGGGCCTGACAGCGCTCAAGGAGCACCTTCTCCTGTTCCTCCTCGGGAAGGAGGCGTTTTTTTGCTCCGAGGCGGGAAAGACGGTTTTCGATGACACCCAGATCCCGGAAGATGAGTTCCATCTCCACAATCTGCCAGTCCCGGAGGGGGTCCACGCTCTCTTCCGGATGGGGAACATCGGGGTTGTCAAAACAGCGTACCACGTGTACAAGAGCATCCGCATCGCCCACGAAGGAAAGAAAAGCGTTGCCGAGCCCGGCGCCCTTTCCGGCCCCGCGGGACAGCCCCGCGAGATCCACGAACTCCATGACGGCAGGCGCCTCTTTTTTCGGTTGAAAAAGGCGAACGAGCCGGTCGAATCGCTCGTCCGGAACAGCCACCATGGCCCGATTGGGGTCCGTCTTGCCCCCCGCGTAGGCTTTTACCTCAGCGCCCGCTCTTGTTATGACATTGAAAACCGTCGTTTTCCCAGAAAGGGGAAGTCCGACAATGCCGCATCGCAGCATGATCACATCGCTCCTCGTCGTCTCGGTTCCGGCGGCGGGTAAAATACCGCCGGAACACAGCATATCACAATCCCCAGATTCCGCCGGTCACAGATCGGCCTTTTTCTGCTACACTCTCCCCGTTTGTCGACGAAAGCCCCGTGGAGGTGACATGTACCATGTGCAGAATGCTCCTGGCAAACAGGAAAGGAGTCTTCCGGCTCCGGGAGATCCTCGCGGAAATTCCGGGTTGCAGATCACTGCGGGACTACCTCGAGGCACTGGAACTGCGGGACGGAGGAAACGGCAACGGCTACGCCCTCCTCGACGAAGAAGGGGAAGTACGTATGGCAAAAGGCGTTTCCCTCTCTCCCGCCGAAGCGGCCCGGGCAATGGAGACGGAGCAGTACACGTGGGTTCTCTTCCACAGCAGAGAAGCCAGCGAGGGCTCCATCTCCGACCGCAACTGCCACCCCTTTTTCGTGGAAGGGCGCCACTCCCCCACCGGCAAAGCAACGTCCCGGCTCGTCTTCGCGGCGAACGGCAACGAAGCGACCCTCGCGCCCCTCGCCCGGGCATGGGGAGACATCACCGACAGCGAATTCATCGGTCGCATGGTGGTGGACATGGGCCTTCCTCTTATGGAGACGCTCTGTTGTTTCGAGTCCAATTTCTTCGGTTTCGCCGACGGCGTTCCTTTCGTGAAGAAGGGTAATCGGGACATGCTCCTCTTCCGGGACGGAGGCGCCCTGGTCTTCGCCAGTGACTTTCCCTTCGCGATGAAAGGGCTGACGAAACCGCCACAGAACTATTGCTGGACGTTTCCAGAGGATCCGACGATGTATTGCAGCCCCTGAAGATCGACGTCCTTCGCAAGCTGCTCCACGTCGGCGCTGGTGATTCCCTCGTAAACTAAGAGCACCAGCGCGTCACGTCCTTTCACGGAGGATTCCGAAGCTTCGCCTCCG
>NZ_JARKPW010000026.1:0-8021 GCF_029975095.1 Aminiphilus sp. | reverse complement strand
AGAGGGCGTTCCCTTCGAAGAGCCTTGTCTCTGGGAAATAGCCCGGCAGGCCGATGGGGCGATGCGCGACGCGCTTTCTCTTGCGGAGCAGGTCATCGCCCTCGGAGAGGGAAGCCTCTCGTTGAATGCCATCGAAGGAGTTCTTGGTGGCGGGAGCCGGAGGGAATTGGAGCGCGTTCTGGTTCAGTTGGAGAAATCGCCCGGGGATGCCCTGTCGTTGTTGGAGGAGCTTCTCGAAAGGGGAGCGAATCCGGAACGTCTTTTTGAAAGCCTTTTTCTTTTGTTTCGTGATCTCTGGGTGGTCCGTTCCTGGGGGGAAAAAGCTCTGGAGAAGCGTTCCTTGTCCGGAGAGGAAACTGCTTTCGTGCTTGAATACGCGCCCCGATGGCGGGCGGAAATTCTGTGGAAGGGCATGCATTTCTGTGCGCGCTGGCTTCCCCGGTTGCGTATGGGTGTTCGAGGAGATCTCCTGGTGGCACTTCTCGTCGGAGAAATGTCTCATGTTTCGGAATCCGAGCAGGACCGTCCCCTTATGCTTCCTCGACAGGAAAGAAGCGTGTCGTTCCCGGCAAAACCCTTGCCTCCGGAAGGACGACATGTCGAGCCGGAGAACTTCCCCGAGGAGGTTCCCTTTTTCCCGGAGGAGATGGAGACTGCGGTACTTTCTCGACAACTCGGCGCAAATGACCCCGTTCCCGTGTTTGTCGAAGACGACGTGCTGTCCGAGGGAGATCCGGATGAACCGCCCGACTGCTCGCCCCAGGCATGGGAGCGATTGCTGCGACATTTGGCACAGAAGGACCCAGCTCTTGCAGCAGCACTCGTGAATGCCTCCGCCCGTTGCGGGGACGGCGTTCTTCAACTGTGTCTTCCTGAAAAAGCAGAGTTTTCCTGTTCCATTCTCGCTTCCGAACGAGGTGCGGCAACCCTGGTGCGACATATCAACCGTTTTCTCGGGGACTTCCGGATCTCACTCCTTTGCGGCACGAAGGAGACGCTCTTGGAAAGAAGTCCCTTGCCTCCGGAAACTTCTTCTCCGGAGGGGGCAGGGCAGATGTTCTCGGTTCCTTCCACCGTATCCCAGGCGCTTACGCCTCATACTCCGGGAAAAGACGCTTTTTCCCCGGGGCATGAGGAGAAAGCGGATGATCCGGTGCGGCAACTTCTGTCGTGGGTCCAAGGAGAGGTCCTTATGGTTCGAAACGAAGAAGAGGAAAAATCGGAAGAGGTGACCGAGGAGTGAAACATCCCTTCGTGCATCTTCATGTGCACAGTGAATACAGCCTCCTCGACGGGGCGATCCGGTGCGCCGATCTTGCCAGGCGAACCGCCGAATTTCAGAGCCCGGCCGTGGCGCTCACGGATCACGGCGCAATGTACGGTACCGTTGAATTCTACGAAAAATGCCGGGAGAAAAACATCAAGCCCATCATCGGGTGCGAGGTCTATGTGGATCCCCAGGGACACACCTGCCGCGACAAGAGAGGGCGAAATCACCACCTGCTGCTTCTGGCGGAAAATCAGGAGGGATACCACAATCTCGTCAAGCTCGTCTCCATCGCCAACACCGACGGTTTCTACTTCAAACCACGTATCGACCATGAACTGCTTGCGCGATACGCCCGGGGGCTCATCGGCTCGTCGGCCTGCTTGGCCGGAGAGATCCCTTCTCTTCTCCTCGAAGGCGACGAAGAGGGCGCATGCGAGAGGGCGTCCCTCTATCGGGATATTTTAGGGGAGGGCAACTTCTACCTGGAACTCATGCACAACGCTCTCTCTGAACAGGCCCTGGCGAACAAGGGACTTCTGCGCGTGTCGGAACGGACGGGTATTCCCATCATCGCCACGAACGATGCACATTACCTGAACGCGGCGGATGCCTCGTGGCACGAGGTGTTGCTGTGCGTACAGACCAACAGCACCATCAACGATCCTGGGCGGTACCGCTTCGGTGCCTCGGATTTTTATCTCCGCTCCCCCGAGGAAATGTGGACGCTCTTCGGAGATGAGCTGCCCCATGCGCTGACGAACACTGTGGAGATCGCCGAACGCTGTTCCGTGTCCTTTGTTTTCGGGCAGTACCAGTTGCCGCATTTTTCACTCCCTGAAGGTGAAACGCTCGAATCCCACCTGGAACGTGTTGCTCGGGAAGGACTGCTCTCCCGTTTCCCCGAGGGAACCGGAGCGGAGTACGAAAAAAGACTGGAGTACGAACTCGGCGTCATCAACCAGATGGGGTTTGCCGGATACTTTCTGATCGTGGCTGATTTCATCAATGCGGCGAAGGAGCGGGGTATCCCCGTGGGCCCCGGACGGGGCTCCGCTGCGGGGTCTCTCGTCGCATACGCACTGCGGATCACTGAGCTTGATCCCATTCGATACACGCTTCTTTTCGAACGCTTTCTCAATCCCGAGCGCATCAGCATGCCCGATATCGACACGGACATCTCCGACAAGCGCCGGGACGAGGTCCTGGAATACGTGGTGCAAAAATACGGAAGAGAGAACGTCTCGCAGATCATCACTTTCGACCGGATGAAGAGCAAGGCCGCAGTCAAGGACGTGGCGAGAGCACTTGCCATCCCCTATGCCGAGGCGGACAAGGTGGCGAAACTCATTCCGGATGGTGTCAAGAGTATTGCCGAGGCGGTTGAAAAATCGCCGGACCTGGCTGCGCTCAGGAAAGCGGATTCCGCAGTGGCCAACCTCCTCGACGTGGCGGGAAGCATCGAGGGTCTTGCACGGCATTGTTCGCAGCATGCGGCGGGAGTGGTCATCGCTCCCACGGCCATCACGGACATCGTGCCGGTTCGGCGCATAGGGAACGATCAGGTGGTCACGCAGTTCGCGATGGAGCCGGTGGAAAAGCTCGGGCTGGTCAAAATGGACTTCCTTGGTCTCCGGACGCTGTCCCTCATCGAGGACACGCTGGCGAACATTGCGTCCAACGGGAAAACCGTTCCCGATGTGAATCGGCTACCCCTGGATGATGCCGCCACGTTCCGGTTGCTCCAAACGGCGGATACCATGGGCATCTTCCAGCTTGAATCGGGCGGTATGCGACAGCTCCTGAAGCGGCTCAAACCGGACACGTTCGAGGACATCATCGCCGTGTTGGCTCTCTATCGCCCGGGGCCTCTGGAGAGCGGCATGGTGGACCAGTACATCAAACGGAAGCACGGACAGGCTCCAGTGGAATATCTGCACCCACGTCTTGCGGAGGTTTTGAAGGAAACATATGGGGTGATCCTCTATCAGGAGCAGGTCATGAAAATCGCCTCGGAGCTTGCGGGGTTCAGCCTCGGCGAAGCAGATTTGTTGCGACGGGCTATGGGAAAGAAAAAAGAGGACGTCATGCTGCAGCAGAAGGGGGCTTTCGTTGAGGGGTGTGCCGCCCAGGGCGTCTCCCGGGAAAAGGCGGAGGAAATCTTCGACATCATTCTGGTCTTTGCCGGATATGGATTCAATAAATCGCACAGTGCGGCCTACGCTCTCATCAGCTATCAGACTGCCTATCTCAAGGCGCACTACCGGGCGGAATTCCTCGCAGCGTTCCTTTCCAGCCAGATCGGATCGAAGATGGACGTGCTCGCTCGATATGTCCGGGCTGTGCGGGAATCGGGAGTACAGGTGAGTCCCCCTCACGTGAACGAGTCCGGAGCGAATTTCACCGTGGTGGACGAGGTGATACGGTTCGGTCTGAGTGCGGTGGCACGGGTGGGGGACACGGCGGTGGAAGCGATCCTCACAGCACGTCGCAAGGAAGGGCCGTTTCGCTCGCTCTGGGACTTCTGCAATCGTGTGGACCTTCGCGTCGTCAACAGATCTATCATCGAGAACCTTGTCAAGGCCGGTGCCTTTGATGGACTCGGAGGAAACAGGCGGCAGTTTCTCCAGGTGCTCGAAGAATTCATTCGTCATGTCCAGGCTCAGGAAAAGCAGGGAGCGCAGCGTTCACTCTTCGAGATCGCCCCGGAGGACGAGCCTCCCGAGGAACCTCCGCTTCCTGAACTCGACGAGTATTCCAGAAACGAACTCCTTGAATTCGAGAAGGAGACACTGGGGCTCTACCTCTCCGGTCATCCTCTCGAACAGCAGATGGCGCGCTTTCTCCGGTATGCCACCTGTACCATCGAAGATCTTGCTCATTGGACGTCTCCGGATGTTCCCGCAACAGTGGGTGGTGTGGTCGTAGCGGCCCAGGAGAAGTACACGAAGCGGGGAGACCCCATGGGTGTCCTTGAAATAGAGGACACGAATGCGAAGATCGAAGTGGTATGCTTTCCCAAAACCTGGATGAAAGCAAAAGCGTTGGCTGTTTCCGGGAACTACGTGCTCGTTCTGGGAAAAATCCAGGATAGAGGGGGCTTGAACCTCCTTGCGGACGAGATTCTCCTCCTGGATCAGACCGAACGGGAAAGAGCACCGTGGATGCGTTTGCGCGTCGATTCCTTCGGCCTGGACGCGACCCGTATCCGCGACTTAGTTCGAGAACTCAAGGGGAATCCCGGGCCGAACCCGGTTCTTCTCGAAATCGCTGAGCAGGGAAGATCCACGCTGATCAGGTTGAAGGACGTGAAAGTGGCTGCCCAGGAGCCCTTTGCGACACGTCTCAGTGAAATGCTCAACGGTGCGGTGGAGGTCCATGTGTAGCAGTTCGAGTCGGGTTTCTCCAGTGGAGGTGGCTGTGTCATGCGGGAGAAGGAGACGACGGGTACGGCAGCCGAGTCTGTCTTGAGCGATTTCGTCCTTGTCCATGCCCTGGAGGACGGCGTTACCGTCATCGGATTGACACGGGGACAGGAAACGCGGTTTACTCATACGGAAAAACTGGACAAGGGCGAAGTCTGGGTTTCCCAATTCACGGAACACACGTCTGCCATGAAGATTCGCGGGAAGGCCCTCATCATTACGAAACATGGGAGCGTCACGAGCGGAGGGAGAGAGAAATGAGGAAAGTCAAGATCGTCTGCACCCTTGGGCCCGCATGCGGTGATTACGATACCTTGCGCGCCATGGCGGCGGCGGGGATGAACGTGGCGCGTTTCAACTTCAGCCACGGATCCTACGAAGGACATGGTCTGAACCTCGACCAGGTCAGGAATGTGGAGCGGGAACTCAAACGTCCCATAGCGACGCTTCTGGATACGAAGGGACCGGAAATCCGTACGGGCAGGCTGAAGAACGGAAAATCCGTGAACCTGGTCCCGGGAAAGAAAATGCTTCTGATTCCCGACGACGGATCGGAGGGAGACGAGTCCTGCGTGGGGATCAGTTATGCGAAGCTAGCGGACGAACTGCAGGTGGGACAGGATCTCTTCATCGACGATGGGACCCTGCATCTTCGGGTCGAGAAGATCGACGAGACGGAGGTGCACTGTGTCGTTCTCGTGGGTGGGGAGCTGGGAGAGCGAAAAGGAGTCAACATCCCGGACGCGGAACTCTCGGTGCCGACCTTGACGGAAAAAGACATCGAGGACATCCGCTGGGGTGTGGCTCACGAGATGGAATTCATCGCCGTTTCGTTCGTGCGCACCCGTGCCGATGTCATGGAAGTCCGTCGGATCATTGAAGAATTTCAGGGCCACATGAAGATCATCGCGAAGATCGAGACGAAGCAGGCGGTGCAAAACCTTGAGGAAATCGCCCAGGTCGTCGACGGCATGATGGTCGCCCGGGGGGATTTGGGTGTGGAGATGCCCACGGAGGATGTCCCTCTCGAACAGAAGCGCATTATCGACATTTGCCGCTCCCAGGGGAAACCGGTCATTGTCGCTACTCAGATGCTCGACTCCATGATCCGGAATCCTCGCCCGACGAGAGCCGAGGCGAACGACGTGGCCAATGCCGTTCTCGACGGAGCCGACGCAGTGATGCTTTCGGGAGAGACGGCGAAGGGGAAATATCCTGTCCTGGCCGTGGAGACCATGTCGAGAATCGTCACCAGGGTCGAGCGGGAGATGGAGAAATGGTGTCGCCACAGTACGATTCCCGTGGCGACAACCTCCGTTCCCGATGCGGTGAGCCACGCTGCCGTGCAGATCGCCAAGGACATGAAGGCCCGGAGCATTATCTGCCTCACCCGGAGCGGCAGTACCGCAAGCATGGTGAGCAAGTATCGGCCCGCGTGCTCCCTTTTGGCCACGACGCCTCTCGTCAGGACATGGAGACAACTGGCGCTGGTCTGGGGAGCCTATTCCGTCCTGAAGGAGGAAGCCCCCACGGCGGAAGAGGCTCTTGAGGCAGGGCTCGCCGCCGCGCTCGAAGAGGGCCTCGTCAATGAAGGCGACCTCGTGGTGGTCACCGCCGGCGTTCCCGTGGGCATTCCTGGAACGACCAACATGGTGCAGGTGCACACCATCGGCCGCATTCTGGTGAAAGGGCTTTCCCTCATCCGCAAGGAAGCTGTAGGGCACGTGTGCAAGGCCACGACTCCCAAGGAGGCCTTGGAGAAGATGCGGCCGGGGGATGTGCTCGTGGTGCGCCAGACCGACAAGGACTATCTGCCTGCCATGAAAAAAGCCTCGGCGATCATCACCGAGGAAGGCGGGCTGACCAGCCATGCGGCCATCGTCGCTCTGGAGCTGGGCATCCCCTGCGTGGTGAGCGCGGAAAAAGCCATGGAAGTGCTGCAGGACAATGTGCTCCTCACGGTTGACGGTTCCAGAGGGGTCGTCTACCAGGGGAGGGTTAAACTGCATTGATGACGGGACACCGCGGGGCATGAAGCGTTCACCGGGACAAGGATGGCAAGAAGCCCACGGCGGTGTCGCACGCGGGAACGGTGCTTTCACGGAGGAGGCGTCTCCGGGGGATTTTCTCGCTCGCCTGCGGGCGGTGCATCCCCCGGTGTCGACGCTTCCCTGGGAGCTTTGTATGCTCGACTCGTTTCCGCTGAGTGCCGTGTTGCTTCCCTTTGTTCGGATCCGGGGAGAACTTTTCCTTCTCCTGGAAGAGCGAAGCGATGACCTGCGAGCACACGCCGGACAGCTTGCCTTTCCCGGAGGGCGAAAGGATCCGGGAGATTTTTCTCCGGAGGATACGGCATTGCGGGAACTTGAGGAAGAGCTTGCTATCGAACGCTCCAGTGTCCGCCTCTACGGTGTTCTTCCTTTCGAATTCGCCTATTCCAGCGATTTCATCATTGTTCCTCTCTGGGGAGAAGTAACGGGGATTTCTTCCTCTCAAGCTCTTCGACCGGCGACAAAGGAAGTGAAGGCCGTGCATTTTCTTCCGCTTTCGTCGTGTCTGCACCCCGCACGGTTCGTGTGGAGATCTGGAAAGTCGGGAAGGCATTTCTATCCCGTTTATGCCGCCACAGAAGAAAAAGAACTTTGGGGGGCCTCCGCCCGAATGCTGTACGATCTCCTGCGTCCTTTATGTACCGAGGAGATCCCTTCGTCGTGGCACTGATCGGAGCTCATGTCTCCATCGCCGGGGGCTTGTTTCGTGCTCTTGAGCGCGGTAAAGTGCTGGGTTGTGAGGCGATCCAGATTTTTACCAAAAACCAGCTCCAGTGGAAGGCGTCGCCTCTTTCATTCCAGGAATGCGAACGGTTTTTCTCCGCGTGGAGAAAAAGCTCCATCAAGGACGTCGTCGCCCATGCGTCATACCTCATCAACCTCGCGGCGGAGGGAAGCGTGTACAGAGACAGTGTTAACGCGCTTTTTCTTGAAATGGAGCGTTGTGACCAATTGGGAATCGGGAAATTGGTCCTGCACCCCGGCAGCAGCAAGGCCCGTTCGAAAGAGGACGGTCTCATCTCCGTCGCGAACGGGCTGAGGAGCGTTCTCGAAAAGACCGCGTGGTGCAACGTGAAGATTCTTCTGGAGACCATGTCGGGACAGGGGAACACTCTCGGGGGACGACTGGAGGATTTTCGCGTTCTTCTCGAAGAGCTGGAGTGGGATGCCAGAATCGGACTGTGCCTCGACACCTGTCATATCCTGTCCGCGGGATATGAAATACGTAGTCTCGAGGCATACAACCGGTATCTCGACATGGTGGAGAAACTGGTCGGA
>NZ_JARKPW010000012.1:0-21796 GCF_029975095.1 Aminiphilus sp. | reverse complement strand
GCTGTCTCGATTCCCTTTGTATGGAGCGTTTCAAGTAATGTCTGTGTAAAGTGCAATCCCGCGGTGGGTGCGGCAACGGACCCTTCTTTTTCCGCATAGATCGTCTGGTAACGCTCCCGTTCCGCGGAGGTATCCGTGATATAAGGCGGAAGAGGAATTTCGCCCGCTCTGTCGAGAACTGCGCGCACATTCACGTTCTGTGGAAAACGAATGAGCCTGACGCCTTCTTCCAGGACTTTCTCCACATGAAGAAGCGTTCCGTCGACAAGACGGACTTCGTGCCCCTCTCGAAGCTTGCGGCCTGGGCGGACGAGAGCCTCCCAACATGTCCAGTCATCGCATACGGGGCGAAGGAGAAGGACTTCAACATGTGCTCCCGAGGGAATTTTTTCGCCCCGAAGCCGTGCGGGGAGAACCCTCGTGTTGTTCAGCACCAGAAGATCCCCCGCTTCAAGATACTCGGGAAGGTTGAAGAAATGACGATGTTCGCACCTTTCGGCCCCCCGTTGTAACACGAGAAGTTTCGAGTGATCCCTTGGTTCCACGGGGTTCTGGGCGATTTGCTCTTTGGGCAGGACATACTCGTAGGAGTCTGCCGCAAAAAGGGACGGAGCAGGCGGCGCATATTTCGTCGAGGCGTCTTTCGTCATTCGGGCTTCAATACACTTTCTTCATCGAGGTTCCGGGATAGTAGTGATCGAGGATTTGCCCGCAGGTCCATCCCTTTTCAGCCATGCTTTTCGCCCCCCATTGGGAGAGCCCTACCCCGTGTCCCCATCCTTTACCCCGGAAGTGGAACGCTTGTCCAGGCGTAACCGGTGCGGAAGGTACTGGAACAACCGGCAGGGAAGGGCGCTTGTTCCTGGAGAGAGCTTTCTGGACATAGTCCTGTCTTTTCTCCGGATGGAGGAGCATGTCCATGAGCTCTTCCGTGGAAAATGCCCCTTCTTGCGTAAGAGTGATAATCAGATCCTCTCCAGAGGCGAGGGAGCGGTTTGTACCGCTTTCCGTCGGCGGGTTCGCCTGCGGAGGAGCGGGAAGGGGGGGGGACACCGAAGGCACATCGCTTCCTCGGGAGCTGCCGTAAATCTCGAACACGGTACTTCGAAGAACGGTCGGCCCGAGAGCCATGCGGAGCTGGTGTGTCGAAACAGATGCGCTGCCTGTCGTGCCCTGTACGAGCAAACGAGGTACTCTTCCTCGGGGGTCTTTGTTTTCCGGGGTAAGAGAAACGATATTCCCCACATTTACGCCGAGGCTTCTTATGGCATCGGTGAGCTCTCTCTCGCTGAAACTGCTCTCCCAGGATGCATAGGGGGATCCGGAGGCGAACGGTTCCTCCCGCGCACGAAGGTACTCGTAATTTCCTCCCCAGACACTGGCAACATCCGCAGTGACACCGCCACTGTCGGAATGATACGGAGTCAAAGCAAGCTCACCTCTGTAGGTGAGAACCATGCCTTTCGTCACCGAAATGGCCTTGTCACTTCGAGGATCCTCGGCGTTCACGCCTCTGTAGACCTGACAATGTTGTGTCGCACAAATATCGAAGCCTTGGTCTCTATGTCGCCCCGCATGTTTCAACGCGTAGGTTCGGGCAATGATCGCCTGAGCTTTGAGTGTCTCGAAGGGCCATTGTGGATTGACCTCCATTTTCAGAACCCCTCGGAGATAGTCTTCGACTCCGATGACGTTGATGACATTGACGCCTGATTTGCTCGGGACAAGACGCAGTGAACCCCGGTACGCAGTTTTCTCGAACGTCAATGGAGATTTGCCGGATATGTTCACGGGAAGAGCCAAGGGAGTTTTTCCCACGAGGATCGTCCCCGGTTTGGTTATGGAAAAAACCACGGAACGTTGCACACTGAGCTTTTTTCCGCTTCTGTCCGTCAGGGTGAAAGGGCTTCTGGAAGACAGCGTGCCTTGAGTGACGTCCAGAGCGATACCTATAGTGAGCGTTTTTTCCGCTCCTTCAGCGAAAGAAGCGAGGGCGACGATAAAAACAAAAAAAGCCGCAAGGAGCGCGTTCCGGAAGGTACAATGTGTCTGTATCATGAAAAACCTCCGCATCATGTTTTTTGAGAACAAGTAAATCATGAAATTTTGATACGCACGAAAAGAGCATTGTTTTCCGGTGGAAAATAATTTTTAACGGAACCAACGCCAAAATATATTAACCCCGACAGTGAGCGCGAGGCTTATGATGAGCATGGTCATAAATGGAAATGCGATTGTGATATTTTTTCGCTGAAAAACGAAATCTCCCGGAAGTTTTCCGAAGGGAATCGAACATTTTTCGAAAAGAAGCAGGAGCAGGCCGAGAGAAAACAGGAAAACTCCCGCGACGAGGAAAAATCTCCCAAACGTATTCACAGACATCGTCTCCCCCTTCCTTTCAAAATTATCCCTCTTCCTCCTCAAGAGTAGCGGCGAAGGAAAGCTGTTCGAACTCTCTTGGTGGATTTTTCCCCAGGTAGGCAAAGGTGCTGGACGTCGCTTTTCTCCCGCGGGGAGTACGCTCCAAGAGTCCTTTCCTGATCAGAAAAGGCTCGTAGATGTCCTCAACGGTTTGGCTTTCCTCATTGAGCGCGGCAGCAAGCGTTGTCAGGCCGACAGGACCTCCGCCGAAGAGTTCGACCAGAGCGCGCAGCAACTTTCGATCTCCTTCATCGAGGCCGAGGTCATCCACACCGAGCATTTCCAAGGCTAGCCTCGACACCTGAAGATCTATGGCCGAGGCACCGCGTACCTCCGCAACGTCGCGGATCCTTCGGAGAAGGCGTAGGGCGATCCGGGGTGTTCCCCGGGAGCGGCGCCCCATCTCCAAAGCGGCGTTCTCGTCGATGGCAATGCCGAAAGTCCCGGCCGCACGAACGGCAATGGCGGCCAATTCCTCGGGTGTGTAAAGATCAAGTTGCTCGACGATGCCGAAACGGCTCCGGAGGGGTGAGGTGAGCAGGCCGAGACGGGTGGTTGCGCCCACAAGCGTGAAAGGGGGAAGTTGAAGACGTATGGTACGTGCGAGAGGTCCCTTTCCAACCACGATATCGAGGGCGAAATCCTCCATGCTGGAATAGAGAATTTCTTCCACGGACGGACTGAGTCTGTGAATTTCGTCGATAAAGAGAACGTCTTTCGGTTGTAGATTGGAGAGAATCGCTGCCAAATCCCCTGCCCGCTCAAGCGCCGGTCCGGTTGTGATGCGTAATTCTCCACCCATTTCCCGGGAGATGATGCCTGCCAGCGTGGTCTTCCCCAAGCCGGGGGGACCGTAGAAAAGGACGTGGTCGAGCGGTTCACCTCTTTGCCTTGCGGCAGTGAGGAAAATGGACAACTTCTGTCGAAGCGCTTCCTGTCCGACGAAATCTCGCAAAATTTTGGGGCGGAGATGGACGAAATCGTCCTCTTCGGTTTGCCGTGGAGGTGCGACGAGACGTTGTGCCTCTTCCGCTGAAGATCGATCGGGAATGTTTTTCGCTTCGAGTGCAGAACGAGAGGGGTCTTCGACGGAAAACATACGAGTCGTCACCTCCTTCGCGTGAGTGACTGCAATGCCGCCTGGAGAAGTTGTTCCTCAGAATCTGGCGAAACCGTTTTTTTCGACGCTTCTTGAAGTCCTTCCCGAGCCTCGGCGGGAGAGAAGCCAAGAGATTCCAAAGCTTGAAGAACAGCCGCCGCCGCGGTGGATCGACCGGAAAGTTCGGGAACAACTGTGGTTTGGGAGAGCAAGGGCGTCTTCTTGATCTTCTCCTGCAATTCGAAACAGATACGTTCCGCGGTCTTGCGCCCGATTCCCGGGGCGGATGCGAGCAACGTCGACGATCCCGTGAGAATGGAGTGAAGAATGGTCTCCATTTCAAGGGCGCCGAGAAGTCCCATGGCCATTTTTCCGCCGATTCCTTTGACGGAAGTCAGCATTTCGAAAAGTTTTCGTTCCTCAAGGGTAGAAAAACCAAAAAGAGAGAGAATTCCTCCCTCGGCGACGGAAAGGGACGTGTAAAGGCGAAGGTTCGTGCCACATTGCGCTTTGGCGAGAACGCTTCTGGAACAAAGAAGTGCAAAACCGAGACCGCCCACATCGAGAACAATGTGCTGGTTTTCGATGGAATCAACGATTCCCTGAAGATGTTGCAGCATAGTTTCCTCCGACTCCGATGCCATCCAGAGAGGCTGTTTCTGCGAGAGGCTTCGCACTCTGCGGCACCACCGCTTCTTCGCTGAACGGTGATTTTCCTGTAACGCCTACGGCAATGGTGTTTCTCCGCTGTGCCAACGCCACAGGGCGATTCCGGCAATCGCCACAGCCAGGGCATCCGCAGCATCATCGGGTTTTGGTGGAGCCGAGAGGCCGAGAAGATATTGCACCATTCCCTGGACCTGTTTCTTCTCGGCATTCCCGTTGCCGCACACGGCGAGTTTCACTTCCGAAGGTTTGGGCTCCACCGTAGGAATGCCTGTCTGTGCAGCGGAGAGAAGCACGACTCCCCGGGCCTGCCAGACCATCGCGGCAGTCGTGGTATTGCGGCCGAAGAAGAGCTGTTCCACGGCAATCAAATGGACCGTGTGTTCTTCGAGAATCTTGCGCAATTCTTCGTACAACAACAACAAACGTCCCGGAAGAGCCGAATGAGGAAGTGTCTCAATGCAACCAAAACGTTCTACCCTCAGAGTGGAGCGCTCTTGGGTAATTATGCCGAAACCCAGTCTTCCGAGTCCTGGATCGACGCCGAGACAGCGAACCCCCACGGGTCACTCGTCGAGGGATTCAAGGACATCGTCTGGGATATCCACGTTACAGGCGACATTCTGTACATCGTCGTGTTCTTCGAGTGCGTCGAGAAGCTTCATAATTTTTGCCGCCATATTCTTTTCCGACACGGAGACTGTGGTCTTGGGAAGAAGCTGAGACTCTGCGTTCGCTACGGGATAGCCCTGTTTTTTGAGTGTCTCCCCGACGACGTGTACCTTCGAGGGATCGGTGTACACCGAGAACGTGTCGCCTTCGTTTGCCAGATCCTCGCCTCCCGCATCGAGAACGGCGAGAAGCAGTTCGTCCTCGTCCACTCCCCCTTCAATGGTGATGACCCCGCGCCTGGAAAAATTCCAGGACACGCACCCCGCTTCACCGAGAGAACCGCCGTTCCGCGTAAGGAGTGCCCTGATCTCGGGAGTGGTCCGATTCTTGTTGTCCGTTGTGGCCTCAACGATGACGGCAATACCTCCGGGACCGTAGGCTTCATAAAGGACTTCCTCGTAAATGGCACCTTCAATCTCCCCGGTGCCTCTCTTGATGGCGCGTTCAATGTTCTCGGCGGGGACGGAAACCGCCTTGGCTCGTTCGATGGCTGCTTTCAGGCGCATGTTGGCCCCCGGGTCTCCACCACCCTCTTTGGCCGCGATGATGATGGCTTTGACGAGTTTCTGAAAGAGCGCTCCCCGCTTTGAATCCTGCGCGGCCTTCCGGTGTTTGATGTTCGCCCATTTCGAATGTCCTGACATAGACCTCACCTCATGTCATATAAATGAATAAAAACTACAGATCAGCGGTATCGCAGAGAGGAGGAACCTTTCGTTTATGCTCCGAACGTGTGTTGGCCTCATTGACGAAAGCGCGCACTTTTTCACTGCCTTTGCCGGAAAGGATAAACGAATCGAGTTCTTCATAAGTAACACCCATTTCGCCCTCGTCGGTCTGTCCCGACCACAGGCCTGCGGAAGGCGGCTTATCGATGATTTGAGCGGGAATACCGAGGTGACCGGCGAGGCGGCGGACATCGCCCTTGAGGAGGTCGCCGATGGGAAGGAGATCGACGCCGGCATCGCCATACTTGGTGAAGTACCCCACTGTAAGTTCCGCCTTGTTCCCCGTGCCGCAGACGAGATAGTTCCTCGACTGAGCAAGTGAATAAAGAGTGATCATGCGCAACCTGGGCTTGATATTCGCCAGGGCAAGTTCGGGAGAATGTGTCCCTAGGTATTGGGAAAGGCTGCCAGAAACGGTATCATAGATGGTGCCCAAATCCACTCGGATCGAGGGAAAACGGAACAGCTCCACCATGCGAACCGCGTCGGCCTCGTCGTCAGGCGCGCTGTGGCACGGCATAATCACGGTCAGCATGTTCTCTCCGAAGGCTCGCTGACAGAGCACGGAAACGACGGCGGAATCGATGCCGCCGCTGAGACCGAGGACGCATCCGCGGGCCTTTGCGTCGTTGACAGTCCTGCGGAGCCATTCTACGATGTGTCGTTCGAGTCGTGAAAGATCGGGGAAACGTTCAGTACTCATGATGATTACCACCTCCGCAGGGGGTCGATTTCGATACGGGGCATATTGTAGCACATCGGAAGGCTCTTCATGATATGCGAGAGAAGGGGGGATGTACCTTGGCGCAGGCGTTGCTTTTCGACGGATATGTAGATGAGCCTGCTTGTTTCGGAGTCCCTCCCTATATTTCTCCCTACGTACGTTATGTCTTTGGCGCATTCGCCGAAGAAGGATGGGATGTGGAATACATCACCTGCGACCAATGGAGGGAACAAGCCAGGCCGGATCTCTGGCGTTCCGCCGACGCTGTTTGTGTGATCTCCGGGATGACGGTCCCCGGGCGCTACCGCGGAGGGTCGCCTCTTTCGCTGCATATGCTCCGGCAATTGACAGCCTTGCCGAGAGAGGGAATCCTCTTCCTTGGCGGTCCCATCAAAGCGGGTTACGCTCTAAGGGGAGGCGAAAACGCCCGATTGCTCCAAGAGCTTTCTGTGGATTGCATTTGCACGGGGGATCCGGAAGCCACGATTGCCCATTTTGCGAGAACAGGAGAAATCGCTCCCTCTCTTACGAGAAGCTACGAGAATCTGTTCCCGTGGGCATGTGCCGGAGCGGCTCTTCTGCCCCGCCATCCATCCTATCCCTGGGTTATGGTGGAAATGGAGCTTTCGAGAGGATGCGACCGATGTGACGGACGGTGCAGTTTCTGTACCGAAGGATCTGGAATTGCCTACGAGGAGCGGCCTCTGGAACATGTCATCGAGGAGGCGAGGGCTCTCAACCGATGGGGAGCGAAAGCCTTTCGGTTCGGTAGGTGTGCAAATATTCTTGCTTATGGCGGATCGTTTACCGCCTTCGGCAGGCGGCCATCTTCGGAAATGCTTCAGACACTCTACGGGGAATTCCGGCGGGTTTGCCCAGACCTGGAAATCCTTCACACGGACAATGCCAATCCCGCGTCCATTGTAAGCTTTCCTGATGCCGCCGCCGAAGCGATTGCCGCTATTGCAGCGAACAACACCGAGGGCGATGTCCTTTCCTTGGGATTGGAAAGCCTTTCCGAAAGAGTTCGCCAGGTGAACAATCTCAAGGTTGATGAAGAGGGCGCTCTCCTGGCCGTGCGTATCGTCAACGAAGCGGGAGGGTACCGAAAACGTCCCAGGGGGCTTCCCGCTCTTTTGCCGGGACTGAATTTTCTCGTGGGACTTGCGGAAGAGAGAGATGAAGATCTTGAGCCCAATAAGCGTTTCCTGCGACGGCTTCTCGACAGTACCTATGCGGTGCGCCGCATCAACATCCGCAGGGCCATGGTTTTCCCCGGGACCAAGCTCTCGGAACTCCTCCGCCACTCTCCCTCGCATATCCACGAGAGGGCTTTTCGGAGATGGAAGGAATGGGTGCGAACCGAGGTGGATCCTCTTATGCTCATGCGAGTGGCACCTCAGGGAACGATACTTCGAAACGTAAGGATCGAAGAGCGTCTTGGCCACGTGGCATTCGGTAGAAGTCTAGGAAGTTATCCGTTTTTGGTGGGGATCGTCTGCGACGACGTGAAACCGGATGATATCCTTGATGTGGCTGTCTGCGATTGGGGGGGGCGTTCACTGACTGCCGTCCCCTATCCGCTTGATATTGAACGTTGTTCGCGCAGCAGCCTTTCCGCTCTTCCGGGTCTTGGAAAGGCAAGGGTTGCCCGCATCCTTGAAGCCAGGCCGGTAGGAGCGATTCGAAACCTCACGATGCTTCTCGACGATCCTCGTGTTGCGGAGGCTCTTTTCCCATATTTCCTCGAAAAATGAACCAGGGAAGAGTTCTGCTCTTCCTTGTCGGGAGTGCAACGGCTCACGAAAAGGTACCGAAAAGTTTTCTCAAGCCGCCCTTGATATGGAGTTTTCGGTTGCCTTCTCCACACCGAGATCGTGTTCGTTCTTTCGGACATCGTGGGGAGAGGAGTCCATTTCGGGTGCGAGTTCTGTACAAGCGTAGAGATGTGTTGCCCAGGAAAGACACGCTGGGAGAGCCACGATGGGAGGTGGAGCAACAATGGAACTCGGATTGAGGGGAAAAGTCGTGCTTGCCATGGCATCGAGCTCTGGTCTCGGAAAAGCGATAGCCAAGGAGTTTGCTCTGGAGGGAGCCAAGGTCGTCCTTTGTGCGACGAACGAGGCAAAATTGGAAGCGGCGGGAAAAGAAATACAGGAAACAACGGGGAATAGAGTGTGCACAATCCGGTGTGATGTCACCAATGCGGAAGACATTGCAAGGACTGTTGAGGAAACTACGCGGCTTCACGGTACGATCCATGTGCTCGTGAACAACGCAGGAGGGCCACCTGCCGGAGGATTCGATCTTTTTGACGATTCGGCATGGCAACATGCGTTCGAACTCGATTTTCTGAGCTACGTGAGAACAATACGGGCGGTCTTGCCGTTCATGCGAAAACAGCGCTGGGGACGCATTGTGAATTCTACATCGAGTTCCGTGAAGCAGGTCATTGACAATCTGATTTTGTCCAATTCCATTCGCCTGAGCGTACTCGGACTCACGAAAACGCTTGCCCAAGAGGTGGGCAAAGATGGAATCCTTGTCAACGTCATTGGACCGGGACGGTTCTCCACGGAGCGGATCGAGTATCTTGACGGCGTTCGGGCGAAAAGGGCCGGTGTTTCTCCCGAAGAAATCCATGCGGCCACATGCAGGGAAATACCCCTGGGAAGATACGGCGACCCGGAAGAGTATGCGCGCCTTGCTGTTTTCCTCTGTTCGGAAGCAAACACATATATTACAGGTCAGACCATCCTTGCTGATGGAGGAATGGTGAAAGCGGTGTAGCGCTTCTTTCATTTCGGAGATGCCGTTAGGTTACACCTTCCATAATGATTTTACAGGCAGACTGTTTCGTCTTGTGCAAGGGTTTTTTGTTTTTCCCTTTGCTTTGTTGGGCACCTGAAATCGGGAAAAACTTTGTAGCGCTGAAGAGAGTGCTTCGGTTTTTCAGCGCCCCAAGCGTTTTCTGACATCGTTGAGAAAAACTTCCTTGTCTTTCTCGGATTCCACCAGGTTCATTCTTTCGCTGTCCACCACGAGCAGGGAAGGAATCTTGGAGTTTTCTTCAAGGGAGTGAAGCAGTTTTTCATAACTTTCGTGAAGTGTGCTCCAATACTCTTCTCCAGCTCCGAGTTCGCTTGCCACGTTGCGCAAGCGGAGGCGGCGCATGATCTCGTCGAAAGAGCATCTCGTGAAGACAAGGAGCTTGGGGAGTTTGATATAGCTGAGAAGAAAATCGAAAAGACTTACGTACATTTGGTATTGGCTCTCCGGGAAAAATCGGAGGTTGAAGTACAGCGAGGCGTAAACCCTGTCGCCGAAAATGCTGCGATCGAGAATGGCGTTTTCACTCTCCGACGCGATCAGATAATGGGCAAAGCGCGTCGTGAGAAAATTGAGCTGCATGGGAAAAGCCCAGCGGCGGTCTCTGCTGAAACGTCCCATGAGGTCAAAGTGGTCTCTTGCCTGTTCCTGCATGATTTCCAGGCCAAGCGCATCGGAGAGAAGACGTACTGCAGTGGATTTTCCACTTGCGGTCATGCCTTCCACGACTATTTGTACCTGTCCCATTGTGCCACACCCCTTCTCTCGTCATGGTGTTTGCATATTCTGTTTCCGTCTCTCTTCGCGCTGTACCGGGAGGAAAAGACACAAAAAACGGAATGTATTTTCTTGTGAAGCGAATGTGTTTTTCAAGACAGAGAACGAGCTTCTTCTTCGATAGCTCTTTGATGCAGTTGATACTTCGAGGGAAATGTCCATCAAGAGGCAAGCTTAAACTGCTGCACGACTTGCTCTCACCATTATCGGGGAAAAGAGACGAAAGGGGAAGCGGAAGAATGGAGCAGACCGTACGATTCGGCGTATCCATGACGGAAGATCTTTTGACCGAACTGGACGACTGGGTTGCCCGAAAGGGGTACCCCAACAGGTCAGAGGCCATTCGCCAGATGGTTCGTGCATTTGTTACCGAGGCAAAGTGGGAGCAGGGCGTTGGCAACGTGTGCGGTGCCTTCACGGTGATCTACAACCACCACAACCACGACGTAGCCCACGAACTCACTCACCTTCAGCATAAGTTCGGTGACATTATCGTCTGCACCACCCATGTGCACATGGATGAGGATCGCTGTCTCGAGGTCGTCATTCTCAAGGGGGATGTAAAGCAGGTAAAGACGTTTCTTGAGGCGGCGGCTGGACTTAAATCCCTTGCGAGCGTGTCCCCCTCTTTTGTCTCGATTTGACGAGAAAAATCCGAGCGACCAACGGTCGCCTCGTCAGATACCTCACCCGCTGGAACAGGAACCAGCCTGTTGTTTTTTTCTCGTGCGCTCGCCTTCGAGGAGAATGAGCGCACGTTCTCGGCAGCGCGGGCATTTGGATGTGGAGGAAGTGCTCTCTTCGAAAACATATCCACAAGATGCACAGCGAAATTTCCTAGGCTCGGTCATGAACCTTCACCTCTCTTTTTCAGGCGACGTCGATACCGCGTAAGGTTTTTCCCCGAAGGTTCCAGGAGAGACCACAACAGCACCCCGGTGTTGAATTATACCCCCGGGGTGCATATCGATCAAGGGTTTGTTCCGAAGGCTCTGGAGGCCTCAGATGTTGCCGATGGTTGCGACCATAACGGCTTTGATAGTGTGCAACCGATTCTCCGCCTCGTCGAAAACCTTCGATGCCGCGGATTCGAACACATCCTCCGTGACCTCGTTTCCCTTCACTGCAGGGAGGCAATGGAGGAAGATCGTATCATTTCTCCCCGTTGCCGTCATAAGTTCCGCGTTGATCTGGTAGCTTCCGAGAATTGCTTTCCGCTCGGCGAGCTTGTCCTCCTCGCCCATGGAGGCCCATACGTCTGTATACAGTGCATGGGCGCCCGCGACGGCTTTTTTCGCGTTTGTTTCGAATTCGAGCACTGCTCCCGTCTGGGCTGCAATGCCGCGACATTCTTCAATGAGGTCTTTCTCGGGGAAAAGGCTTTCCGGTGCCGCAATCGTGAAGTGTATCCCCATTTTCGCGGATCCGATCATGAGGGAATTCCCCATGTTGTTACGCCCATCTCCGCAATACACGAGCTTGAGCCCTTTCAGGCAGCCGAAGTTTTCCTGAAGGGTGAGGAAATCCGCAAGAATCTGGGTGGGATGGTATCTGTCGGTGAGGCCGTTCCACACGGGGACGCCCGCAAAGGCAGCAAGTTCCTCCACAACGGACTGTTTGAAACCGCGGAATTCGATTCCGTCGAACATGCGCCCCAGCACCCGTGCCGTATCTTTTACATCCTCCTTGTGTCCGAGCTGGATATCGTTTTTCCCGAGGTATTCGGGGTGTGCTCCCTCGTCAATGCAGGCGACGGTGAAAGCGCAGCGCGTTCTTGTGGAGGGTTTTTCAAAAATAAGAGCGACGTTTTTCCCCTTCAGCAATTCTCCACGGATCCCCGCACGTTTCTTCGCCTTGAGGTCTGCGGAAAGGGTGAGCAGATAGGCGATCTCCTGGGACGTGAAGTCTTTCAACGTCAAAAAACTGCGCCCCTTCAGGTTCTGTGGCATGAGACATCTCCTCCTTATTTTCGATCTCATTTTTGTATTGGTTCCAAGGGAGAACTCCCCACTGGACGGAAGCGAACCTCAGGATTTTTTCAATTCTTCTCGGAGTAGAGGCATACTCATGCAACGAGGACCACCTCGACCTCGTCCGAGTTCGGCACCTCGGATTTCGAGAACTTTGATACCGTGTTCCCGGAGACACTGATTGGAGACGACGTTTCTTCTGTACGTCACCACTTTTCCTGGAGCGATAGACAACGTATTGGTGCCGTCGTTCCACTGGTCCCTCGCGGCAGCCACGGGATCTCCTCCACCGGTTTCGATGAAGCGAACATTCTCGAGGTGCAAGGTACGTTTCAGTGCTTCTCCGAGATCGTCGAAACGAGTGATTTCCGCAAGGTTTCCTCCCGCATCGTAAGTAAGTTTCCAGACGCCAAGGACGTTGCGGATACCTGGATAGATAGTGAAGGCATCTTGATCGACCATGGTGAACACCGTGTCCAGGTGCATATAGGCTCTGGCCTTGGGGATATCCACGGCAAGGACGTTTTTGATACCCACCCGCTGAGCAAGGCGCCGGCCCACGATTTGTGCCGCCCCCGGGCTCGTCCTCTGGCTCAGACCGATGGCAACGGTATCCTCGGAAAGAACCAGAACATCCCCGCCCTCAATGTTGTATGGGTAGGTATCGGTGGTCTCACCGCCGAAAATCATGGTGATCCCTTTAAAGTATGGATGGTGCTCGAAGATGTATCGTGCGTAAAGTGGTTCGCGTCGACGGGCGCTGAATGTCATGACACTGATGATGACGCCGTCTCGGATGAAAACATAGGGATCCCGCTGGAAATAAAGGTTTGGGAGAGGGCGAATGAAGAAATCGTTGACATCTGCAACACGGAGGACGAGGCTGTTCAGGTCTCCCAGAAGAGCTTGGGTTTCCTTTTTTGTGATTCCCGCGATGAGAATCTCCGCCAGATCTGAACCGGGCATTTCCATAAGGAAACGTTTCAGCGCCTCACTCAAGGGAACATCCAGCGCTTCAAGAGCCAGTACTTCATCAAGGAGTGCGGAACGGACTTCTTCGTCGCGAAGAATTTGAGCGAGACAATTCTTGAAATAGACGACCTCCACGCCGTCATCGCGCAGCATCTCTGCGAACGCGTCGTGTTCTTTCTGGGCCTCTTCAACCCAGAGGATGTCGTCGAAGAGGAGATCGTCCTTGTTGTTGATGGTAAGCCGCTCGAGTTCTTTGCCAGGCCTGTGAAGCATCACTCTCTTCAGACGTGCCACTTCGGAGTCGACGAAAAAAGGGCGGTTTTCGCTCTCCATCGAATGTCCCTCCCCAAAATAAACTCCATCTTCGCGTCAGTTTACAAAGTGTGTTATAGCACATTTCGATCTGTCTGCCAATCGGTTTTTTTATTCCCCGAGCGCCACCATCTTCTGCAGAAACGGAGGAAGGACAAAGGCTGCCTCGTGCACGGCCGAACTGTAGTACTTGACTCCCTCCGGTGCATTGCGCAGAGGGCGATGCACGTCGTAAGATTTTGAGCCGATGGTGTATGTCCACATGCCCGTCGGATAGGTGGGCATTGCTCCCCAACAGACCGCGCTCTTTGGAAACACCTTTGCCATGGCGCGACGGCTGTCTCCGACGAGGATGGGTTCAACGAAGGGGGACTCGGTTTGAATAATCATCATCCCGTCCGGTCGAAGTGCCGAGAAAACATCATGAAAAAAGGGTTCCCCGAAAAGGCCTGCGGCGAAATCCACCGGATCGGTACTGTCAACGATGATGATGTCGAAGGTGTTGCTGTTTTCCTTGATGAAGAGAAGGGCATCCATGGGTTTGATCTGTACCTTCGGATGGTCGAGAGCGCAGCTCACCGTTGGGAAAAAATCTCTGGCGGCCTGAATCACTTCCTCATCGATGTCACAAAGAACAACCCTCTCGACGATTTCGTGGCGGATCACCTCTCGAACGATACCGCCGTCACCGCCTCCCACGACAAGAACCTGACGAGGGGCGGGATGGGAGCACAAAAGGATGTGGGCCATCATCTCGTGGTAGGTGAACTCGTCCTTTTCCGTAAGCTGAATGGCCCCGTCGAGCGCCAGCATACGCCCATACTGTTTTGTTTGCGCCACGAGAAGTTCCTGATACGGTGTCTTGCTGTTGCGGAGAATCTCCGTGATTCGAAGGCCGATTCGCAGATTCGGCGTGGAATATTCGGTAAACCAGATGTCCATGGGGCGTTTTTCCATGATTTCCATGCGTGCTCCTCCTTAGTTTCCATCTGCTCCAGGGAAGTGTTTTGCAAACCGTTCCTCCTGGAAATTCTCCGAGCAACGTCGCCTCTCACTTTTCAAGAGCTTGCTTGAGTTCCTCCACAATACGGGAAATGTCCAGAGAAGAACACTCCGCGATCTTCTCTCCGCGGCGAAAGAGAATGACTCCCTTCGGTGCGCCGGCAATACCTAGGTCTGCATGGCTCGCCTCACGTGGTCCGTTGACCTCGCACCCCATGACGGCCAAGGTGAGTCCCTCGGGGAAAGTGTCGAGTTCCCTGCGAAGGCCTTCCACGATCGCTGCCACATCCACCCGTTTCCGCCCACAGGTGGGGCAGGAAATGAGAGTCACGCCGGACATCCGTAACTCCAGTGCCCGGAGAATGGAAAATCCTGCCCTCACCTCCTCGATCGACGGCCCGGTAAGGCTGACGCGCAAGGTGTCGCCTATTCCTTGAGCCAGGAGAAGGGAAAGCCCCGCGGTACTCCGAACGAGTCCATCCATGCCCGATCCGGCTTCCGTCACACCGATATGCATCGGCAAGTCGGGATAGGTTTGCGCGAGGAGTGTGTCGGCCAGAACGGTCTCTCGGACGGATGTGCTTTTCGCTGAGAGAATGATGTCCTGGAATCCATGATCCAGGAGAAGGCGGGCCTGTTCCTTCACGGCCTCGACAAGTGCCCTGCCCCTGTCTCCCTGGGCGTTTTCGAGCTGTTTATTGTTGAGAGAACCGCTGTTTGCGCCGATCCGGATCACTGCCTTGGACGCAACTGCAGCGGCGGTGATCCGGGCAATATCTCGCCTTGGCATGTTGCCCGGATTGATGCGTACGGAAGGACACCCCATATCCAACGCACGCAGAGCCAGATCCGCGTCAAAGTGGATGTCCGCCATGAGGGGAAGCGTCGCATCACGGAGGAGGGTTTCCAACATCGGTGCCGCTTCCTTCGTGGGGAAAGCGACTCGGACGAGTTCACAGCCGCCCTTTCGGAGTGCCTCCAGCTCTTTTCGGCATCCAGCCACGTCCGCTACCGGTGTTTTCAGCATGCTCTCCACGCGAACGGGAGCGTCGCCTCCGATCGTAAGTCCTCCGATTACCACGGTGTGCATGGGATACCTCCGTTTATTGAGAACCGGCAAGGGTCACGATATCCTTCCATGTCACCAGAAGGATCAGGGAGATAAGCACGACAAAGCCGGCGAGATGGACATAGTATTCCCAACGTTCCGGGAATTTCCTTCCCGTAAGCATTTCTCCCAGCAGAAAGATCAACCGTCCTCCGTCCAGAGCCGGAAAAGGAAGCAGGTTCAAAATACCGAGATTGAGATTGATCACTGCGAGAAAGGAAAGAAAGGACCAGAGACCTTGCTTGACCGCTTCACCGGCCATCGTGGCGATTCCGACCGGGCCGGTGACGTCCATCTTTTGCTTTCCAAAAAGCCATGAGAGAATACCCGACAGGATGTCCCGGCTCATTTCAAAAATATAGCCGAAAGAGCGTCCCAGGGCTTCGAAAAACGGATAGGTGATGATTCTGGGACGAATGCCGAAAAGGAAGACTCCGGACTGGGGATCCTTGCGCAGTGTTGTTTCCACGGTGAAACGATCGCTCTCCCGCTCCACGAGAATCCGCACAGTGCCGTGGTGTCCTGCCTCCCGAAGTGCCTTGGCCATGGGCTCCCAAGATGTCGCGGGCTCATCGTTCACGGCGAGGATAGTGTCTCCTTGTCGCAATCCTGCTTCTGCTGCAGGATATTCGGTCATAATTTCGCCGATCGTCGTTGATTTCAAATCCATGACACCGCGGGTCATGAGCAGAAATGCCGTGATGCCCACCGCGAGGAGAATATTCAGCGCCGCTCCGGCGGAGAGGATCAGGAAGCGGCGCCACGCGGATTTCTCGAAAAATCCACCCCCGGGAAGAAGCTCTTCGTTGCCCCGTTCCTCCCCCATACCCGCGAGGCGGACGAAACCCCCGACGGGAAAGAGGCGAAAGGTCCAAAGGGTGTTCCATCGTTTTCTACCGAACAATACCGGTCCCATTCCGAAGGCGAACTCATGGACCTGGACGCCGAAAAGTCGTGCAGTGATGTAGTGCCCCCATTCATGGGAGATCACACAGATCGCAATGACGAAAAGAAACGCAAGGACCGTCATGGGTATGCACCTCCTTGGTCAATCGGAAGACCGGTTGCTGCCGCGGCCCGTCGCCGCCCTTCCTGGAGGACGGACAGGGCGTCCTCCAGGGAGGACGGCGTACCGTCGCTCCATGAGTCGAGAACGCGCTCAACAACGTCGGCAATATCGGGAAAAGCGATGCGGTGGGCAAGAAAGGCCTCCACCGCGATCTCGTCGGCTCCTACGAGCAGAGCGGGGAAAGCCCCACCACGCCGCGCCGTTTCCTGAGCGAGGGCGAGGCAGGGAAAGCGCTTCGTGTCGGGAGGTTCGAAGCGCAGATCGAAAGAGTCTTCCAGGTCGAAATGCGGCAGTGCCGTTTCCTCCGTCAGGGGAAGCCTGACGGGCCAACTCATTGCAACGGCTGCTGGGATCCGCATATCCGGTGCGGAGAGAAGCATTTTGCTGCAGCCGTCTCGGAAACGGACAAGCGCGTGGGCTTTGGATCCGGGATGAATCAACGCGGATACTTGTGCGGCATCAAGGTCGAACAGAGACATGGCTTCAAGGAGTTCGATTCCCTTGTTCATGAGAGTTGCGCTGTCAATGGTGATCTTCGATCCCATTGTCCATACGGGATGCTTCAGGGCCATTTCCGGCGTCACCCGGCGGAGTTCTTCCGAGGAAAAAGAACGGAAAGGACCTCCGGACGCGGTGAGATAAACACGATCGATTCTTGCTGAAAGCGCCGTTTTTTCTCTCTCTTGTTCCATCTCGCCCATAAGGGCCTGCCAGACCGCGTTGTGTTCGCTGTCAACCGGACGGAGCTGCAGAGGATGAGCAATCAGGGGCATGACCCACGGTCCTGCGACGACGATACTTTCCTTGTTTGCGAGGGAAACTTCCTTTCTCAAACGGAGTGTCTCCTGCAATGCCGGAATAGCCTTCGTCCCCGAGGAGGCGAACACGACATGTTCCACCTCGGGATGTCGGACCACGTCAAGGAGAGCGTTGCTACCGCTCGCCACGGAAACTCCCGTTCCGAAAAGTTTTTCGGAAAGCCGGTGACCTGCTTCAGGTTCGGTGAGTGCCACGAGCTTTGGTCGGAACTTCACGGCAAGTTGCTCCATGGCCTCGGCGTTGCTTTGCGCCGCAAGTGCCACGACCGGAAAACGATCCGCATAGGTCTCACAAACCCAGAGAGCAGCCCTTCCTACAGCGCCTGTTGCACCGATGACGGCTGTTCCCTTGGAAAATGCATTCCCCGTCAATTCCAGATCACCTCGAAAAGCATGTACACACAGGAAGCGCTGAAAAGAATGCTGTCGAATCTGTCCAGCATACCTCCGTGCCCAGGAATGATGGATCCGCTGTCTTTGACGCCGGTTTCCCTTTTCAGGACTGATTCTGCCAGATCACCGAGCTGTCCCACCAAACCGCAGATCAATCCGATGAAAAGCAATGGTAGAGGCGGAACCCCGGAAAGATAGGCAAGAAGTCCCGCGGTGAACAGGCTTCCGCAAAGCCCTCCCAGGGCGCCTTCCCAGCTCTTCTTGGGGCTCACTTTCTCGCAGAGCAAGAGCCTTCCCCAGCGATTGCCCACAAGGTAGGCCATGACATCACAACTCCAGGTACAGAGCAAAAGCGCCCCGGTGAGAAGAAGTCCCCATTCGCGCGTGCGCATCTCGATAAGAAAGGACCAAGGATAGACGATGTAGAGAATGCCTGCAAGCGTTCCTCCTGCATTGCGGATGGCGTTGCTTGTCCCCACGAGCTGTCTTCGCAGAACCTCGATGGCCAGAACAAGCAGTACCGCCGCAGGAAGAATGACTACCGAGTACTCGAGAGGCGAACTCAATCCTGTGAAGACCAGTGTCACGATGCCGACAAGAATGCCGATTCCGCGGGAGACATGAAATTCTCGTTCGAGCATTCCATAGAATTCCCAGAGGGACACGAGGGCAATGCACAAAGCAACACCCGCCCACCACCATGCGCCGAGGTAAAGGGCTGCGGAGACGATGAGTACAACGGCAAAACCACTCAGTGCGCGGGGGAAAAGATCGCCGGCCCTTGAACTAGGCACCGCCATAACGGCGCTCTCTTTCCGCGTAGGCTCGAAGAGCTTTGTCGAGCTCTTCTTCGCCGAAATCCGGCCAGAAGGTGTCACAGAAATACAGTTCGCTGTATGCGCCTTGCCAAAGCCAGAAATTACTCATTCGCAGTTCTCCGCTGGTTCGAATGATGAGATCTGGATCGGGAAGATCGGGAAGGTAAAAATAGCGCCGCAACAGCTCTTCCGTAAGGCAAGGCAGTTCGGAGCCGGCGAGAGTGTCTCTGGAGCAGTTTTCCAGAAAGGCATTGATTGCCTCCAGGATTTCCTGGCGTCCTCCGTAATTCAGGCAGACCACCATGTCAATGGCAGTGCACGAGGCCGTTTCTCCCTCCGCTTTCCGAAGGAGTCGTCGTATGTCTTCGGGAAGGCCGGCGAGGTTGCCTGCGAAACGGATCCTGGCCCCTTCCGCCTTAAGGGCGTCGATCTTGCTGGAGACATAATACCGGAAGAGCCCCATGAGTCCCCCCACTTCCGAGGGAGATCGTCTCCAGTTTTCCGTGGAAAACGCATAGAGAGAGATATGGGCAATTCCCGCGTCCCGGGCGGCCCGCACAGTCCGCTCAACCGCGCGAACACCTTCATGGTGCCCCATGACACGGGGCAAATGGCGTTTTTTTGCCCACCTGCCGTTTCCGTCCATGATGATTGCCACGTGTTTCGGTACGGAGACATTTTCCTCAGGCATCTTCCGCTACTCCTCCCTTTTTCAAGGCAAGCCATTTTCCCTTGACGGCCTGGATGTCCGTCCATGTCAGGTGTTTGGGGCTGCCTACGGTGGACGACTGATATCGCAGAAGATAACTGGGGTGAAACATGGGCATGACGGAAATGCCTTTCCAGTTGAACCATTTTCCACGAGTTTTCGTGATTCCTTCGCTCGTCTTGAGGATCCACTTGGTAGGCGTGTTGCCGAGGCAGATCAGAATGCGGGGACTCACGAGAGCGATCTGCGCCTGAAGGAACCGGTCACAGGCGAAGGTTTCCTCAAGGGTGGGGACCCTGTTTCCGGGGGGGCGACATTTCACGACGTTGGTGATGAAGACGTCCTGTCGTGGAATACCCGCCGCTTCGAGAATTTTCGTGAGCAGTTGTCCCGCCTTGCCCACAAAAGGCTTTCCCGACGCATCTTCGTCAGCTCCCGGTCCCTCGCCTATGAAAAGGATGGCGGTATTCCGAGGCCCCTCGCCGAAAACGGTTCGGGTCCTGGTGGAAGCAAGGGGGCATCGTGTGCATTGTGCCACCTGGGCTTGCAGGTCTCTCCAGAGTTCTTCCTTTCTCTGTTCCTGTTCATTTTCGGAAGGCGAAAGGATTATCCAAGATGTCATGGCTGCACCTCGTCAACGTTCACGTCAACATTTCCCACGTCAATACCGGAAAAATACCGGATAGTCGACCAAAGCCGTTGCTGCAGAAAGCGTGCGACTTCCAGGAAGTTCCTCTTTCCCCCCGCAAGGCGCACGTGAACCTTGATGTCGAGTTTTTCGTCGCTTTCTCCCACGTGCACATCAAGGACTTTTACTACTTGTTTCGTCCGTTCGCTGATTTTTGTGGCAATCTGGGCTATGGCTTCTTTCTCGATATGCAGTTCGCCCCGAAAACTGAAGGGAGGCCTGACGATCGTTTTTTCACCCTGATGTCTGTCCTTGTGCCAGAAAACCTTGAATCCTCCGACCAGTTTGCCGGCGAAGTTTCTCCGTACCTGAACATGGGAAACGGGGATCACATGCTGCTTTTTCTGCATCCGTTCCTTTCTGGCCCGGCTTATCTCCTCTCCCGATGCGACATCCTGAATATGCACGATCTCGTCGGGAAACGGCAGGCCCAGTTTCCGGGCGATGCGCACCGCCATCTCCTCCGAGGTGGCGACGAGCATGATGCGACATGGACGCATTGCAACGAGAAAATTGCGTACTTCCCGTCGATGGTCGGAAAATTGAAAAAGCGCACGGCGAATAGCCCGAACCTGATTCCGTTCCGACTTTGCGCTTTTCCCGCAGGCAATCTGGCCCTTGCGGATCAAAAGCCCATCATCAATGATGATGTCAATCCTGCGATTCCGTGCAACAAGCTGTGCTCGCTGGCTTTTCCCCGTACCGGCAGCCCCGACGAAAGCGGTCACGGAAAAGCGGGAGAGCAGCGTTCTTACGTCCGCAGTGCTCGTTGCCTCCCTGTTAGCGTCTTCCAGCGCGCTTCATCACCTTTCGCAATGATGCGGCAAACCGCTCGTTTTCCTCGGGAAGTCCGACGCTGACTCTCAGGAAGCCCTTCATGCCCATGTCGCTTCCCGGCCGGACAATGATTCCTTCCCGGAGGAGATCTTCGGCCACGAGATCCGCATCTTCCACGCGGAGAAGCAGGAAATTCGTGTGCGTCGGATACACCTTGACGCCCAAATCGGAAAGTACGGAAACCATTTTTCCCCGTTCCATGAGGGTTCGGTCACGGATTTCTTCGATATATGCGGTTTGTTCCAGCGCCGCTACGGCGGCGTGTTGTGCGATCTTGTTCACTTCGAAGAATCTTTTGACCTTGCTGAAAGATTCCACCACCGGCTTGGGAGCGATGCCATAGCCGATACGCAATGCGGCAAGGCCGTAAATTTTAGAAAAAGTGCGGAGGATGACGATGTTGCCGAGCTGACGGAACAGCTCGACGCCGGAGACGTAACGAGGGTCGATGACATATTCGGCGTAGGCCTCGTCGACCACGAGGAGAGTCTGCATGCCCTCCAGATGTGCAGCCAAACTCAAGAGTTCGCTGCGAGACATGATCGTTCCCGTCGGGTTGTTCGGATTGCATATGATCACGGCTTTTGTCCGCTCGCTGCACGCGGCGGTGATCATGTCCGCAGTGGGAGTGAAGGTGTCCGTGAGAGGAACGGCCACGCATGTCGCCCCCGCGGCTTTCGCGGCGAGAATATGGAGGGGATAGGTGGGAGTACAGTGGACGACATGATCCCCCTCATCGATGATGGCCTGAAAGAGGGCGTAGACCACGCCTTCCGTTCCGGCTCCGACAATGATCTCCGAAGGCGAAACGCCCCACTTTCGTGCCAAAGCACGTTTCAGGTAGTATGCTCCGGGATCCGGGTATCTGTTCACTTCCTTCGCAGCGCTTTGGATGGCCGCGCTGACCGCTTCCGGAATAGGCCAGGGGTTTTCGTTCGAACAGAGGCGAACGATTTCCCGCAGTCCGAGTTCCCGTTGTACATCACTGATGGGTTTGCCGGGCCTGTAGGGTTCGATATCGGCAAGAGCCTTCCGGACGAGTCTTTCCAACCAAGCCACTTCAGTTCCTCCTTTCGAGGCCAGGAGCGTTCGGGAAGTCAGGCATCCTCCTCAGGACACGGAATTATTTCCACCCGGGCTCCGACATGACTGAGCTTTTCGACGATTTTTTCATATCCTCTTGC
>NZ_JARKPW010000242.1:0-19590 GCF_029975095.1 Aminiphilus sp. | reverse complement strand
CGGCGGGAACGCATCCCGGCGCATGTATTTCGTGGGCACTGCGGGAAAGATCATGCCCGCCTTTCTCTTTCTCGGCAAGGAGGCCCACGCGGGAGAATACTTCGGAGGTTTCAACGCCACTCTTCCCGCGTCCCGTCTCGTGCAGCTTCTCGAGGGAAATCCACGGTTCGTGGAGCGTTGCGGTACCGAGGCACTCACGCCCCCCACGTGTCTCAAGCTCAAGGACCTTCGGGACATCTACTCCGTCACGCTCCCCGAGCGGGCGGCGGCGTACTTCAACGTTCTGACGCTCTCCCGCACGCCCGCGCAGGTTCTGGAGGAGATGACCGCCCTCGCCGGGCAGGCTCTGGCGGAGGCACTCGGACAGGCTCGGGAGAACGCGAAATCCTTCGGAGACGAGGCGTTTCGCACCTTTACGGAGGAAACGCTCCGGGCGGGTACTTCGGAAAGGCGGGAGTGCCCGGTTCGGACCTATCAGGACGTGCGGGCTCTGGCGAGGGAGGTCTACGAGAGGAAAAACGCCTCCGCCGGAAGAAACCTGGAGGCGCATGAGGAAGCCTTTCTCGCCGCTCTTCCTTCCGGAATGGACGAGAGGGACCGGGCGCTCGCCCTCATGGGCGAGGTTATCAATCTCTCGGGGCTCAAGGGGCCGCTGGCGGTGGTCGGCTTCGTGCCCCCCTACTATCCGCATCGGGGCAACCTGCGCCGTTCCGACAAGGAGCATGCTCTTCTCGAAGCCCTCGCTGCGGTGGCGGCAAAGGGACACGAGGAGTTCGGCGAGGAGATCATCTATGTGGAGTATTTCGGCGGCATCACCGACATGAGCTTTCTCGGATTCCAGGGAGAGCCCGAGGCGCTTGCCGCGCTCGCGGAGAACATGCCGGGATGGGGAAAGCTCTACTCACTTCCTCTGGAGGATCTGCTGCGGCTCGATGTCCCCGTGGCGAACATCGGTCCCGCCGGCAAGGACGCTCACAAGGATACGGAACGGCTGGAACTGGATTTCTCTCTCCGGGTGGCGCCGGAACTTCTGCGCTGCGCCGTGGAGCATCTCGGTCGTTCCTGAGGATCGTATTGATGGGCCGGGCCGGAGAGGTCCGGAACGGAAGAAGAGCGGGAGGTGCCCTGTGACGAACGGAAACGGCAGAATGGAACAAGCGGCGACAGCGTTGGACGAGCGCATCGACGCGCTTTTTCCCTCCTATCTGGAGGTGCTTCGGGAAAGCCTTCGCATTCCCAGCGTAAAAGGTGAGCCCCGGAAAGAGGCTCCTTTCGGTGCGGAGGTGCGGGCGGCCCTGGATCATGCTCTGGGTGCGGCGGCCTCTCTCGGCTTCCGCACCGTGGATGTGGACGGCATGATCGGCTACGCCGAGTACGGCGAAGGGGAGGAGATGGTGGCGGTCATCGGTCACCTCGATGTGGTGCCCGAGGGAACGGGCTGGACCGTTCCTCCCTTCGAGGGCGTGGTGCGGGACGGCTTTCTCTACGGAAGGGGAACCGGCGACGACAAGGGCCCCATCTTCGGCGCCCTCTTCGGCCTGGCGGCCATCCGGGATCTGAAAATACCCCTGAAACGGCGCATTCGGGTTCTCTTCGGCTGCGACGAGGAGAGCGGCTTCGCCGATGTGGCCCACTACGTGACGAAGGAGGAGCTTCCGGTGCTCGGCTTCACGCCCGACGCGGAATTTCCCCTGGTGAATGCGGAAAAGGGCGGCATGAACATGGAACTGCTGCGGACCTTCCACGGGGACGGCGCGATCAGACTCCTCTCTTTTCTCGGCGGCAGCGCTCCCAACGTTGTCCCCGATCGTGCCGAGGCGCGTCTCCTCGTTCCGTCCGGCGAGGCCCGGGGCATTCTCACGACCCTCACCGGCGAGGCCTCCGCGAAGGGATGGAGCCTTGAGAGCGGGGCCGAGCCGGGAGCGGAACCGGACACGACGGCGCTCTTCCTGCGGACCCGGGGGATCGCCGCCCACGGGAGTACCCCGGAGAAGGGGAAAAACGCCGTGGCCCGCCTGCTGCTGCTCCTGGCGGCGCTTCCCGGGGACGGCGAGGTGGCCCGGTGCGCCCGGGACTTCGCCGCCGTCCTGGGCGAGGAGACCGACGGAACCTCTCTGGGGGTTCCCCTCGAAGATGCCGTCTCGGGACAACTCACGGTGAACCTCGGCATGGCCCTCTGGACCGCCCGGGGCGAGCGCACCGGCGAAGGAGTGCTCGACCTCACGCTCAACGTGCGCCATCCCGTGACCTTCACTGCGGACGATGTAGTCCCCATCCTGCGCGCCTCCGTGGAAAGAGCGGGATTTGCGCTGGAGAACGTGCGGGGGAAAGCGGCGGTGCATTTCCCCGTCGAATCCGACCTGGTGCGTAAACTCCAGCGGGCCTACACGAGCAAGACCGGCCTCGATGCGACGCCGCGCTCAATGGGTGGCGGGACCTACGCCAAGGGACTGCCGAACGTGGTGGCCTTCGGGACCCGTTTTCTCGACGAACCGGAACTGGCCCATCAGGCGGACGAACGAATTTCCCTGGACCGCATGCGCCTCGCCATGAAGATCCTCGCCGAGGCCATGGTGCTTTTGGCTCAATAGGGCATTTCAGCCGACCGCTCCGGAAACCTCCGCACTGCCGGAGGATTCCGGAGCGGAGAGGAGTCGCTTCTCCAAAGATTCCAGTTCCGCTCTCGTCTCCGGTGGAAGAGACTCCATCAATTCCTTCCGCAGTTCCCTGCCCAGGGTTTCCCGGGATGCCCCTTTCCGCCTGTCCGAGTCGGTCCAGCTTATCTTCCTGCGGCGGCAGTAGAGGTCGATGTCGAGGAAGCGCTCTCCCTCGGCGGAATACTCCAGTCCCATGAGAAAGGACTTGATCCGTTCCGGGGCGTGGAAGGTGAGGAGGCGCAGCCGATAGGTCCGCACGGGAAGCAGAATGTGCGCCGTGTCGGTGCCCCATCCCTCGCCGAGGACAAATCCCGTCTGGCGGGCCTCCAGCACGAGTTCCACCCGTCGGAGATGCTCCGCGTAGCGTTCGAACTTGTCGTACACGTGGATGAGCACCTCGTTCCAGTCCTTGTTGCCCATGCTTTCGTTGAAGAGTTCCAGCGCCCTTGGCTGGAGTCTGCGGAAGGCCTCGTCGAAGGGGAGAGGAAGCACCAGCACCTGATCGAGGAGTTCCCGCACCAGGAGAAGGCGGTTCAGCGGTTTTGTGGTGAAGCAGACCACGGTTCCTTCCGAAGGCGTCCAGCGGAGCAGCTCCTTGAGCGTGCTCGGCGTTCCGTGGAAATCCTTTCCCAGTTCCTCCACGAGCGAGGACGTGTCCGGGCAGGTGCAGCAGAGCCGGAACAGCAGGACCCGGGGGAGGAGGGACGCCGCCGCCAGGAAATGGGCGAGGCCGTCGTTCACGAGACGACAGAGAATTTCCCCCGGCGAGGCGTCGCAGACGGCGAGGGACGGCTCTTCCAGCTCGATGTTCCAGAGGGGGCGGGCTTTTCCCTCCGGAGCATCCACGAGGTAGACGACGGTCTGCCCCTCCCGGGTGTTCTCCGCAATTCTGTGGTTCCTGTGGATTTCCGCCGAGAAGACATCCGCAAGATACCGCTGCAGTGTGTCCTTCTTTCCTTGAAGCAGCAGAAGCCACGGGCCTCCGCGGACGAGAGAGAGCACGAAGTCATTCTCCTTTCTTCTTTTGCGATTCTCCGGATCCAGTCTTTCCCTTTTTCATCGGCGCCGCTTTCGGAGTGCCGGCCGCCTTTTTGAAGAGTCCTGTGTGCGCAGGGATGTCAGAGAACTTTGTCCCAGCGCTCCTCCGTAAGATTTTTCCCCCAAATGTGGTGTTCCACCGTTTCCGTAAGCGAGAATTTCCATTTTTCATAGAGATGTCGCGCCGCCAGGAGATCGGACACGGTCCAGAGAAAGACCCGTTCGTATCCCTCGCTCGCACAGAAATGCATGGCCTTTTCCATGAGACGGTGCCCGAACCCCTTGCCGCGGTATTCCGGCTCCAGAAGGAACCAGCGAAGCTGGGCCGTTTTCTCCTCCGTCTCGACGACCGCGATGGAGCCGCCGAGGAGACCGTCCTGCTCGACGACCCAGACGTTCCCCTTCCCCTTTCGGCGAGGATCGCCGCAGCCGCTCCAGTCTTTCAGGAAGGATGCCATGCCCGCCATCACGTAGTATTCGAATGTCGCGTCGAAACCGTATTCTTCCCCGTAGAGGCGGGCGTGGCGGGAGGCGATGCAGCTCAGGTCTCCGGGAAGAAAGGTGCGGATGTGCGGCTCCGGAGCGTTCCCGGCGCCGAGGAGCTGTTCGATGGTTCCCATCGAAAGGAGGAGGCGGTGCATTTCCCGGGATGACAGATGTCCCAGCAGGGTTTCGAGCTGCCGATCCGACGCCGCTTCGAGCTGTTCCAGGGCGTTTTTGCCGTCCGGAGTGAGCTGGAGAACGGTGCTTCGTCCATCCAGAGGGGACGGTACCCTGACCACGAGACCGGTTCGGCAGAAACGCGAGAGCATGCGGCTCAGATATCCCGGATCGAGGTGCAGCAGCGCGGACAGGTCCCTGGCGGTGCGCCGTTCCTGGTGGCCGATTTCAAAGAGCACCCGCGCTTCGGCGAGAGAAAACGGGCTCTCCAGAAGGAAGCGGTTCGTCAGGCCCAATATGTTCGTGTAGAACCGGTTGAAGCGGCGGATGCCCGCCACGGCATCCCCGGAAAGATGTGGCATCGCCTCTCCCTCCCCGCCGGGGTGAAACTCCGGGGTGTTTGTTGTCCCGGGCTGTGGTTGCATGGAACTCGACCGTTCTTTCCGCGAAAGACGGAATGACCCCTTCTGATGTGTTGCGAAGAAGCCTAACAAATAAACTTGACAAAGTCAAGCAAATAAAAATCGAAGTGCACTGTTCTCCCCGCATCGCATCCGTGAAAGGTTCCTGAATCCGCGACATCTCCTCAAACGAGCGGGGCGGGTCGCCGGAAGCGCGGTGGAAAGTGTGGCCTGCGGGTTCTTCGGCGGAGATGCCGAAGGCCGGGGTGAGTGCACGAGGAGGCCCTCGAACGCCTTGGAATGGCGATCCAACCAAACGTAACAGAGGTGGAGCCGGCGCCCGAGAGATCTCCGCCGAAGTGCGTCGAAGAAGAAGGCGGAGAGGAAATCCTCTCCGCCTTTTCGGGGTGATGCGGTTCTCGCGGTGTCTTTTTGGGAGGCTACCGTCTCCGGAGGAAGAGCGCGGGAAGGAGGAGGAGCAGCAGCATGGGTGCCAGGTGGAATCCGCTTCCCGCGGCGCATCCGCCGCCACCGCCGCTTCCGGAGCCGGGTGTGGGCGAAATGGTGGGCGTGGGTTCTCCGGTAGGTGTGGGCGTTCCGGACGGGGTGACACCTCCCTCGGCCTTCACCTGGAAGGAGGTGGAACGGGAGAAGTTTGTTGCCACGGTGGCACCGTCGGGAGAGAAGACGAGCGCCTCATCGCCGGGGCCGGGCATGGACGGGGACCCGTTCCGGTAGGTTTCCACGGCGGTTCCCGAGGGATTCGAGGCGGTGACGTTGATCTTGTAGCTCCCCGCCTGGTAGCTCGTGAGGATGGCGGAGAAGAGCCCGTCGTTCGCCGTGGCGTCGCCGCCGGTTCCGTCATCGCGGAGGGAAAGCGGGGAGGTCGTGCCGTCGGGTGCGGTGAGGGCGGCCTCCATGGTCACTCCCCGCAGGGGGATGCCGTTTCGGCTCGCCCGGGCGAGGAGACGGATCGGATCGGGGGGTGTCACGGTGCTGCCTCCGTCGGCAAGCCCCACCACGAGGCCGAAGCCTGTGCCCGTTTCGGGCTGTCCCGTGGCGGAGACGGAGACGGCGAGGCTCTGCGAGCCCGGATTGTGCAGTTCCACCCGCCACGTCCCCGCGGAGGGATTCGAGATCGCCGCGGTGTAGTCCACGATCCCTCCCTCTTCCTGGTACTCTCCCGAGGCGGTGACGTCTCCGAGCACGGGATCCCGGAGGGTGATCTCCGCGTCGGGAGAGGCGCCGCGCCAGCTCACGAAGAAGGTGACGCCGCCCAGGGTTCCGTCCACGAGGAAGGTCGCCACGTCATTTCCTCCGGCGGCGAGGGTTTTTTCCACGGCGCCGAGGTTCACCGTGTCCGAATAGTTCCCCAGGGCGGCGAAGAAGACCTCCTGGAGTTCCGTCTGGTTCGTGGGAGAGGCGAAGTACTGCCCTCCCGTCTCGTCCGCGAGCTGGGTGAGGGCAGTGTTGCCGATGCCGCCCGAGCCGTAGCCGACGGTGATGAGCGGCACCTTCGCGGCCTGGTGCTCCGCGATGACCTCCCCCATGGACTTGGTGGAGCTGTTGTCCGATCCGTCGGTGAGGAGATAGGTCACGCCCAGCACGTCCCCGCTCGCGGTCCCCTTGTAGGTGAGGAAATTCGCGAGCGCCGTGGAGGCCGCGTCGTAGATGGCGGTCATGTTGCCCGGGGCGAGACCGCTGATGGCGGCCTTCGCCGCGTCCTTCGCGGCCCTGGCGCCCACGTCGTCGGAGGGGATGAACGTGATGGCGTAGATCTGCTCCACCGTGTCGTCGAAACGCACGACTCCGACGGCACTCTCCTTGGGCAGGGATTCCACGAGGTTCCGTGCCGCCGCCTTGGCGTAGTCGAGGGGGCTCGGCGCTTCCGGTGTGAAGGGGTCGGGGCCCATGCTTCCGGAGTTGTCGATGACGATCTGGTAGACCATGGCGGCCTTGGTGAGCCAGACGATTTTCAGATTCGCCTGGGCCGCGGCGAGGTGCGTTCCCGGCGTCACCGCCGTGGTGTACCAATCAGGGGAGGCAGGGGGACTTCCGAAGGTGTACTGGACCCGTCCCGGCGCGACCACGTCGCCGCTGACGCTATCGGACGAGGGCGATTGCAGAAGGATCTCCCAGCAGCTCTTGCCGTACATGCGTTTCTGGGCCGTGTCGGTGCTCGCCACGTAGATACTCGCCGTGGAGTGGTTCAGCCATTTCACTTCGTTCTCGGACATGGCGTTCCACTGACGGTTCATGAGAGACGGGCCGGTGGGTGAGACGTCGGACGACCAGGGCCAGCTTCGGGGAGGATTGGCGTAGGTCGCCACGTATTCGTCGTAGAGGCCGTAGAGGTAATGTCCGGATTCGTGACCGAGGGTGTATCCTCCGTCCGCCCGGCTCGTGGGAGTACTCGCGGCTCCCACGAAGGTGGTGCTGCCGAAGACGTCGCCGAAGTTGATGTGTTGTCCGGGTTTGCCGTATCCCGCGATGGCACCCGTGGGCCACGTGTTCGCCTGCCAGACCACCGAAGCCTTGTCGGCGAAGGCCCCGTCCTGATAGATGTAGACTGTTCCGAGCATGTGTTGGCCGTTGGACTGTTCGTAGAGTGCATCGGACCAGAACTTGATCACCTCTTCCACTTCCTGGGCGCGGGTGCGCTTGGGATCTCCCGGGGGGATGCTGTCCGCGGAGAGGGTGTCATGGTAGCTGATGGTGATGTCGAAGGCGGTCTTGGTCACCGCCGCCGGGTCGAAAGCACCGGGAGCGAAGGGTTTCCAATCGCCGCCCACCAGCACTCTCGGTCTGGAGAGAAAGGCGTTGTCCGCGTGAGCCGTGCCCACGCAGAACGCGACGAGGACGATGACACAGCAGAGAAGAAGGGTTTCCGGGAGTGTTCCGGAGAAACCCTTTCCTTCGAACGAACGTGACACGACACGGAAACGTCCGCCTCTCGGTGCCCGGGTGTTCTGCATGATCGCTCATCTCCTTTTCTCGTTCGCACAGGTTTGAACCGGATACGCCGTCGCTGTACCGGAATGCCTTGAAAGCTTTCACATCTCTTGCTCTCATGCCTCACCTCCTCCTTCGGCCTGGTCGGAAACGCTTGCCGGTGTCGTTCCCGGGGGATGGCGGAGGAGTCGGGAGACCGGGGAGACGACAGGAGTGGAAGATGCATCACTGCCATTATAGAAAATCGCAATGGGAAAATGTTGCTTGTGCGGCGAAAAACGCCTCTAGGGTTTTTATCCTGCATGTGCTGTGTGCAAGATGGTGTTTCGCCTTCGGCAGGCGCTCTTCGCGCCGCGTCGTCCGTGTCGATTTTCCGGAACACGCGGTTTATACACCGTGAGACTTTGAGAATCCTGTTTTCCCTCCAGGGATGAGCGACGTGCCATATTGCAAGGCCGCATTCAAAATCGCAGAAGTGTCCTTTTGCGCTTCTTCCGATGGGCGTACAATGGAAGAGGAAAGAATGTTCTGAAAGGTGACGGAGAGGGGAAATTCCTTCCTGCGGGAGTGGGACGTGGAAGTGTTTTTTGCGATGGGGAGAGACTGAGTCCTGAGTGTGAAAAGAGGAGCTGACATGGACGACTACGCGAAGGTGACGCCGGAAATTCTGACAGCGCTCGAATCCGTCGTGGGCGTGCGGAACGTGTCCACGGATCGGGAAAAGCGCGAGGTCTATTCCTACGACGAAGTGAACCGGGGGTATTGGGACGGCGAGTACGTGGCGGAGGTGGTGGTCTTTCCGGAATCTCCGGAGCATGTGGCTGCCGTCCTTGCTCTGGCGAACGAGCGGCGCATTCCCGTCACGCCTCGGGGCGCCGGAACGGGACTTTCCGGCGGGGCGGTTCCCCTGCATCGCGGTATCGTGCTCTCCTTCGAGAAGATGAACCGCATTCTCGAACTGGATACGGACAATCTCACCATCACCGTGGAGCCCGGTATCGTCACGGCGGAGATCACCAAGGCGGCCCGCGCAGCGGGGCTCCTCTACGCGGGAGACCCCTGCAGCGGTGATGCCTCCTTCATCGGCGGCAACGTGGCGGAAAACGCGGGGGGAAACAAGGTGGTGAAATACGGTTCCACCGGCGCCTCGGTGCTGGCTCTCGAAGCGGTGCTTCCGGACGGCTCCGTCACCTGGTTCGGAGGCAAGCGCCGCAAGGACGTGACGGGATACGACTTCGTCCATCTGCTTGTGGGCTCCGAGGGAACCCTTGCGGTGGTGACGAAGATCGTCCTCAAGCTCCTTCCTCTTCCGGCACGGGTGGTGGATCTTCTGATACCCTTTCCCGACACGGAGAGCGCCGTCTCCTTCGTTCCCCGGATCCTCCGGGAGGCGAAGGTGGTGCCGTCCTCCATCGAGTTCATGGACAGGACCTCCATCCTCCTTGCCCAGCGCTATCTGAACATCCGTCTTCCCCACGACGACGCAGGAGCGCATCTCATCGTCCAGCTCGAAGGAAACGATCCAAAGACCCTTGCCGACGAATACGAGCGCGTCGGCGATCTCTGTTTCGCCCACGGTGCCCTGGAGGTTTTCGTGGCGGACAACCGGAACGTGCGGGACAAGCTCTGGAAAGCCCGAAAGTGCCTCGCCGAGGCGATCATGGCCTTTTCCGCCCACAGCTGTCTCGAAGACATCGCCGTCCCCTCCAGCGCCGTTCCGGAACTCATGCGGCGCACGGCGGCGATCACCGACAGGTGGGGCATCGAGGGAGTGCATTTCGGTCACATCGGCGACGGCAACATGCACATCAACTTCATGCTCCCCGAAAAACGCCCCGACTGGCACGACCTCTTCGGCGGAGCGCTTCGGGAGCTTTACGCGGCGGCGAGAGACCTGGGCGGGACCATCTCGGGCGAACACGGCATCGGATTGAAACGCCGGGACTACATCACAACAATGCTCGATCCCGCTCAGGTGGAACTCATCCGGCGGGTGAAGCGCGCCTTCGATCCGAACAACATCCTGAACCCCGGAAAGATCGTCCCCGAAGCGCTTTCCTGACGCGTTCTCCCGGGAAACCGCGCTTCTCTCCCGACACGACGCAAAGAGCGGCACGACCGTCGGTCGTGCCGCTCTTCCGGTGTCTTTCGCTCCGAACGACCGCTTTCCGCCGGT
The DNA here is from genome assembly GCF_029975095.1 of Aminiphilus sp. Lineage (NCBI taxonomy): Bacteria > Thermotogati > Synergistota > Synergistia > Synergistales > Aminiphilaceae > Aminiphilus > Aminiphilus sp. The sequence goes on along the minus strand of NZ_JARKPW010000242.1, from coordinate 9,706 downwards.
TCTAGCGCCGTGTCGCGAGATCCTGGAACATGAGGTACTCCATTACGGCTTTCTTGCGTGCTCCCTCCGCGTCTCCCTGCGCATTTCCCCGCAGAATGGCCAGGTAGCTTTCGAAGGTGGTCCGGAAACGTTCCCGGGCGGTCCGCAGCGGCGCGTTCTCTCCCGGAATGGGGTGGCTCCCCATGTCCTCCGGAAGGGCGAAGAGGGTGACGATCACCTTGCCGCTCCGCAGCAGTGAGACGGTGAGATCCTGACGGCCCCGGGGGAGGTCCATGCGGATCGTCACACTTTCCCCCTGGGTGGTGGAGAGTATGCCCTCGAGTCTCTCCGCTCCTGTGGGTTTCACGGAGAAGGATGCGCCGTCTCCGGTGAGGACGCGAAACTGTTCTCCTTCGAGGCGGAGCGTGAGGAGCCGGAAGACCTCGGATGCTTTTCCGTAGGACGTGTCCGCCTTCATGAGCACGGCCCAGGTTCCCTCGAAGGGGCTCAGCGGAGGAAGGGGAATCTGGTCGGAAAGTCCCGGACTGGAGTCCTCGGGTACCGTGGTGGGGATGGGCGGCAGTGCAACGCCGAAGGGATCGCCCGTTTCTTCCGGGAGCGGTGGCAGCGGAGGAAGGACGAGCGCTCCCTGTTTTCCCTCTCCGGAGAGAGCGGTTGGGTCAGGGGTTCCGCTCTCGGGCAGAGGAGGAAGTCCCACTCCTTCCGTCGGTCGAGGCACGTCCGGAGAACTGTCCATTTCGGGCAGGGTGGGCAACGCAACGTCCTCCGCCGGAGCTGGAGCGGCGGCCGGGGACGTTTCCGATTCCGGCAGGGGCGGCAGCTCCATGCCCGTCTCGGAAGGCACGTCCGGGGAGGTTACGGGCGGCGTGTTCTCCCGGGAGGCCGGAACCTCTTCGGAAACGGCCGTTTCGGAGGGGGCGGCGAGCTGTTCCGGTAAGGGGGGAAGCTCGGGTCGGCCATCCTTCGGCGCGGGCGAAGCGGTTTCGTTTCCGTTTCCGGAGATGTCGGGGGAGAGCAGGGCGCCCACGCGCTCCTGAGGAGGTTCTGAAAGAGGGAACGGTGCCTGGTCGTCGGAGACTGCAGGCTGTGTTGTCAGTGTTTCCGGAAGGGGTGGCAGCTCCGTTGCCGTCGGCGCCGTTTCGCTGGCGGCGGGATGTGCGGCGCAAAGCGCGAGGACGAGGAAAAATGCAATGGTGGCTTTCCCCCGTGCGCGGGCAGGAAAACTGTTTCGTGGAGGGATCGGAGTTTCTGCGGCGGAGGGGAAACGCCGCGTGAACAGTTCGGGGAGACGTGGGTTCTCCGGACGTTCCCTGTGCATGATCATCTCTCCTTCGTTGACGATGTTGCTTCCACGGCTCATTGTAGCACGAGGTATTTCTCATCCGTCACGGTCTGTTTTTCATCCATGCGCCTTCTCCTCTGGAGAAACAGGAGTGGCGGAGAAGGAGAAAATATGGTATTATCCAAGGTAGATATTTATCACAGCGACGCAAGAAAGGAGCAGAAGACGTGGAACTGCACGAATTCGAAGAGTACTGCCGCCTGAGGAACATTCTCGAACAGCGCTGCGAGGAATTGTGCCATCTCTACGCGCAGATCTATTTCGATCTGGAGCGGGATGATCGGGAAATCCATGTGAACAGTGTGGAGACGGGGAAGAGCGGGCGCATTCTCATCCAGTATTCCACGGGGCAGGAAGAAGAGATGCTCTATCTGCCTCCGGAATACCTCTGGCGGACAAATGAGGAAGTGCGGGTTCTCATGGAGCTGGATCGGGACAGAAAGGACAAAGAACTCAAGGAGCGCCGGGCGGCGCGGACCTGAAAGACAACGCTCCATCCTGTGAAGGACGGTGTGGAACATCGTCGGATTCGGGAGTGATTTCCTCATGCACGGAGCCCTCGAAAAAGAGGGCTCCGTGTGTTTGTGCGTTTTCCGGAGATCCTTACGAAGCACACAAAAAATGGTACACTGGGAGTGGGCGGACGTGGCCGACTCCCGGATTGACTCTCGCGGGGAACGTTTGTAGCCGGTACCTCCTGGGTTTTCCACTTCACGGAGGGGCGATGGCCGTGGCGTTCGAATGTACGGAAGAGGAAGCGTTCTTCATGAATCAGGCGAAGTGTCCGCCTCCTGGTGAGACGGCGAGGACGACTCTGTCGGAGAACGAGGTGGGACAGCACGTGAGCGAAGCGGAGAGCAATGGGGTGTTCCGTCTTTTGGAGCGCCTGGTGGAAGAGAGTGGTGTCTCCTTCGTCCTTCATGAGCACTCTGTTGTGCGAACGGTGGCGGATGCGATGGACACTCTTCAGTTCGACCTGTCGCGCTTTCTGAAAACCGTAGCGTTCCGCGTACGCGGAGGACGCGTTGTCCTCGCGGCGCTTCGCGGGGACAGAAAAGTGAACTACCCGCTCCTCGCCGCCCTGTTGGGAGTAAACCGTCGGGAACTCGCGGCCTTGTCGCCGGAGGAGGTACGGGAGTTGTTGCATGTGGAGCCCGGAGGCGTCTCTCCGCTGCCGTCGGGAGAGAACGTGAGCGTCTTGCTTGACGAAGAGGCCCTGTCCATCGCTCCCACGGTCTACTGCGGTATCGGACGTCCCGATAGGACGCTGGAGATCGCTCCCGCCGATCTTCTGACGCTCTCGGGCGCTCGGATCGGACGGTTTTCCCGCTGAAAACGGAGGCGGGGGAGTCGAGGCTCTCCGCCGAATCCGTCCCGGATGTCGCGTCTCCTTCTTTCGCGATCCGCCGAAGAAGACGGTGTGCAGCGTCATTGAGAGTTGCTGCCCCTTTGCGAGAGAAGGTGTCTTGTGCTCGCCCCATGAAGATATTTTCCTTTTTGGTACGTTGGTGTTCATGGTTCCGAACATGATGGTACAATACACACGGTGCGTTCCGTACGGCACTGTACTCCGTCATTGTAACGACTACAGAGGAGGTGGCCCCAGTGGCGGCCGAACAGCGACACGGCATTTCCTTGAAGATTCAGATTCTGGCGGGAGCTGCACTCATCATGGTGGGTCTCATCGCAGCGGTGTTCATGGGAAGTTATTTCGCTGCCAGGGACCGATTGCTCGAAGCATCCACGACGCAGGGGCTCGGTTCCGCATCGAGTCTGCAGATGTCCGTGGAGAGCGACCTTGCGCTGGTAAAACGCATGGCCTCGGCAAATCTCGAGATTACCGTGGGGCTCGTGCAGGGAGGGCGTCTCATGACGTCCATGAATACCGTCAAGGTCGGCGAACGGGAGGTGCCCATCGTCTTCGTCTCCATCGGGGGGCTCAAACAGATTACAGGGGATCACGCCATGGTGGACGAGTGGTCGAACCGTCTTGGAGGCGCCTTCACCATCTTCCAAGTCATTGAGGAGAACGGCAAACAGGAGATGGTTCGGGTGGCCACCACCATCTCCGACGAGACGGGGAAGCGCGTGGTCGGGTCGTCGATCTCCGCGGACGATCCGGTCTTTAAAACCGTGGTGGAGCGCAAAGAGACCTTTCAGGGCGTCGTGGAGGTGCAGGGCGCGACGTTTTACGGCGCATACCGTATGCTTACCGCCGATCAAGAGGACAGTCCGAAACTCGTTCTCTTCGCCGGCATCGAAATGGACCCTCTTCTGCATCTCATCCTCAACGCCCGCATGGGGGAAGGGAGCTACGCCTTCGCATTCACCCAGGACGGGAAGATCATCGCGCATCCGACGCTCGCGAAGGGGACGGACATCCCCACGGTCGCTCCCGAGTTCTGGAGCGGGTACGAAAAAACGAAGGGGAGCGACAGCACCGTCAACTTCGCCTATCTTTTTCAGGAGAAGCGCCGAGAAGGGTTCGTCTTCCCCATCAAGGAACTCGGCTGGAGCGTCGGTTTCTCCGTTCCGGAGGAGGTCGTGCTCAAGCCTCTTGCCGCCATGCGGAACCAGATGCTCGTCACGGCGATTCCGGTTCTCCTTGTCGGGCTCGGGATACTTGCCCTCTTCGTGGGGCGTCTCGTGGCGCCGCTGCGGCGCGTCGTGGACACCGCCGGTGAGATCGCCCGGGGAAATCTCGCCGTCACGGTCACGGGGGACGAGACGAGCCGGAACGAGATCGCCGTCGTCCTGGGGGCCTTCGCGAGAATCACCGAATCCTATCGTGGTCTGGTGGAGAAAATGCTCGATCTGCGCCGTCTCTTCGACGAGCGCGGGGCGGACATGGCTCGCATCGGCGCCGACGTGGAAGGGTCCATTGCCGGAGCCCTCGATGCCGCTCAGGAAATGGTCGGAACGGTGAGTTCCATTTCCTCCGCCGCTGACGAGACGAGGGCCGGCGTGGACGAGGTGATCACCACGGCGCAGCACACCGCGCAGATCACCACGTCTTTGAGCGAAAAGGCGGGAGGCATTTCCGAAAAAGCCTCCGGCGACGGCGAAGCCGTGCAACATCTCGCGTCCGAGATCGAAAAGGTGGGAGGCGCGGGCAAACGAATCCGGGAGGCCATGAAGGCTCTGGAAGAATCCGTATCCCGCGTGTCCGATTTCGTGAACGCCATCACCGGCATCGCGGACCAGACGAACCTGCTCGCCCTGAATGCCGCCATCGAGGCCGCTCGTGCGGGAGACGCCGGTCGCGGATTTGCCGTGGTGGCCGAGGAAGTGCGAAAATTAGCGGAACAGTCCAACGAGGCGGCCCGACAGGTCCAGACCATCATCGGAGAGATCCAGGAGCGCACCAAGAGCGCCACGAAGGACACGGAGCAGACCGTGACCCTCATCGGCGAGGCCATGGGCACCTCCACGACCACGGCGGTGCGCATCCGGGAGATCGTTCCCCAGATCGCGGAGATCTCCGAGGGCGTCCAGTCCATCGCGGCGTTCTCGCAGGAACAGCTCGCGAGCAACGAGGAAATCGCCGCCGCCATGGACAACATTCTTCATCAGGTCGGAGCGGGGCAGCGTGCGGCGGACATGGTGGAAAAAGCGTCCCGGAAGGTGGCGGAGCAGATGGACGCGCTTCGGGCCATTCGGGAGGAGCAGGGACAGCTTCTCGAATCACTGGAGGAGATCCTCTCCGTGTATGTCCTTGAGGAGAAAGGTGCTGCCGGCGCGCCGCTCCCCGCTCTGCAGGGAGGAAAGAAGGGGTAGAGGCGCTGCCTCCTGCCGAGGAGAATGAGCGTGCGGAAACGTTTGAAAGGCTGAAAGAGACCTTCGGAAAAGACGGAGGAGAATACGACCGGGAGGGGAATTCCCCTCCCGGTCTTGTGTTTCAGAATACCGCGTAGTCGCTGTCTTTCGGGTTGCAGAGGAACATGTGACCCGGCGAATGGGTGATCGCGAAGGGGGGTTTGCTCGCCATCAGAGCCGCCTGGGGGGTCACGCCGCAGGCCCAGAAAACGGGTGCCTCGCCCTCGTGGATCGGAACGGCCTGGCCGAAGTCCGGCTGCCGGACGTCCGCGATGCCGATGGCGGCGGGGTCGCCGATGTGCACCGGCGCGCCGTGGACGGCGGGAAAGCGCCCCGTGCAGAGCACCGCCTTGGGGACCAGGGGGTGAGGGATGGGGCGCATGCTCACCACCAGAGGGCCGGAGAGGCGTCCCGCGGGCATGCAGGGGATGTCCGTCTTGTACATGGGGACGTTCAGGCCGAGTTCCATGTGGCGTACCGGCACGCCCGCCTCGAGGAGCGCCCCCTCGAAGGAGAAGGAGCAGCCCAGAAGAAAGGCCACCAGGTCGTCCCGCCAATATTCCCGAATGTCCTCGGGCTCCGCTATGAGCTGTCCCTCTTTCCAGATGCGATACTTTGGCAGGTCGGTCCGCAGATCCGCCCCCGGCGCGGTCAGCTTCGGCTCTGGATCGCCGGGTTCCGTGACGTCCAGGATGGGGCAGGGCTTGGGGTTGCGCTGGGCGAAGACGAGGAAATCGTAGGCCCATTCCCGGGGAAGGATCACAAGGTTCGCCTGCACGTGTCCGCGGCACAGGCCCGAGGTGGGGCGGGGCCATTCTCCGTTCCGGATTCGTTGCCGTGCTTCCTCGGGGCTTACGTGGGCCAGTGCATCCAGGGTCAGAGTCATGAAAAGAGCACCTCCTTCAGGGGTGTCACAGTGACATGGGCGTCTTCCAGCGCTTTCCGTATCTTCGCAGCGAGGGCCACCGCCTCGGGGTTGTCCCCGTGGAGGCAGATGGAGTGGGGGCGCAGGTGCAGCATCGCGCCGTCCACGGTCTCCAGTGTCCCTTCCGTGGCCATGCGGACCACTCGGGCGGCGGCTTCATCAGGGTCTGAGATCACCGCTCCCGGACGGCTCCGGGGCGTGAGCGATCCGTCCGCCTGGTAGCTTCGATCCGCGAAGGCCTCCGCGGCGAAGGAAACGCCCGCTTTTCGCGCGGCCTCCTCGAAGAGCGAATTTGCCAGCCCGAGGAGAATCACGCCCTCCGCGGCGTCCCGCACTGCCCAGGCCACGGCTTCCGCGAGGGCGGCGTCCTTGGCGGCCTGGTTGTACATGGCGCCGTGGGGTTTGACGTGCTGCAGGGGTACGCCGGCGGCACGGCAGGCCGCGGCGAGACCGCCGATCTGCACCAGACAGTCCGCGTAGACTTCGTCGGGTGTGCAGGCCAGATTCCGTCGTCCGAAACCCACGAGGTCCGGATAACCCGGGTGGGCTCCCACGGCCACGCCCGCCTCTCGGGCGGCCTTGACGGTGCGGACCATGCAGGAAGGATCTCCCGCGTGAAAACCGCACGCCACGTTGGCGGAGGTCACGCAGGCCAGGACTTCCCTGTCCATTCCCATCCTCCAGGGACCGAAACTTTCGCCGAGATCGCTGTTCAGGTCAATGCGAGGCATGTGCACAATCACGTCCTTTCCTTTCGGAGGTTCACCGTTCCTGCCAGGAAACGTCGTAGCTCTTGCCCTCCACGGTCATCCGCCATGCGCCGGAAGTCGGCGGAGCCTGCAAGGACACGGCTTTCGGACGGCTCCGGTACGTCGAACGGAGGAGAAGAAGCTCCGCCAGGCGGTTCGCCCGCTCCCGCAGCGCCCGGGCGCCTTCCTCCGGGGTGGCCCGGACGAAGCGCACGCCCTGGCCGGGCATGCGCTGGGCCAGAACGGCCAGATCCGCCGTGGCCACCACGGCGATCTTCGTGTACCCTCCCGTGGTCTGGCGATCCGCCAGCATCACGATGGGCTTGCCGTGCCCAGGCACCTGCACCGCTCCGAGGGGAATGGCGTCGGAGACGATGTCCGCGCCCTCCCGGTGGGGGATGCTCGGCCCTTCCAGTCGGTAGCCCATGCGATCCGACTGTTCGGAGATCGTGTAGGCCGACTCGAAGAAGAGCCGGAGTCCTTCCTCGGAAAAGGCGTCGTCCTGGGGGCCCGGAACCGCCCGGAGGGGCGCTTCGGGGTCCCGGAGAGGACGAAGGTGCTCGGGGCAGGTGAAGTCGAACGTCCGTTCCAAAAGCGGAGGTGCCTCACCGCAGCACAGCAGGTCCCCGGCCTTCAGGTTGCGCCCCTCGAAGCCGCCGATGCGGGCGCGGAGATAGGTGGAGCGGCTTCCCATGACCACGGGCACGTCGATGCCCCCGGAACAGGCAAGATAGGCCCGGCACCCGCCTCCTGCGGCGGAGGTGCCGGACTCTCTGGTTCCGTCGAAGGAAAGCACGTCCCCCTCCCGCACGGAAAGGTTCGTCATCAGGGGCGCCTTTCGTCCGTTCAGAGAGAAGCCCAGGTCCGCTCCGGCGACGACCACGGCGCCCGGCTCTTCCACGAGGAGCGTCGGTCCGAGGACGGTCACCTCCAGCGCTGCGTCGTTCGGAGCGTTGCCCGCGAGAATGTTGGCGATCTGGAAGAATTCGGGATCCATGGCTCCCGCCACGGGCATGCCCATAGCCTGGTATCCCCAGCGCCCCAGATCCTGCACGGTGGTGAGGAGTCCCCCCGATCGGACCCTAAGCCGAAGTGCCATGGTTCTTTCCCCCCTTTTTCTCCGTCCTGGGAACGAAGCGTCCCGCTCCGGCCTCGGCCTGAATGGACAGAAAGGTCTGTTCATCCACAGCTTCGAAGCGGACCCAGTCGCCCGCCTCGATGAGAGTGGGTGGCGTTCGCAGAGGATCGAACACGGCGAGAGGCGTCCTGCCGATGAGCTGCCATCCTCCCGGGCTGTCGATGGGGTAGATGCCGGTCTGCTTTCCCGCGATGCCCACGCTGCCCGCGGGGATGAGTGCCCGGGGATTCTGGAGCCGGGGCGTGGCGAGGGTCTCGTCCATGCCGCCCAGATAGGCGAAGCCCGGCGTGAAGCCCAACATGAAACAGTAGAGATCATGCCCGGAATGGCGGGCCACGACCTCCTCCCGGGAAAGGCCCGTGGCGGCGCAGACGTTGTCCAGGTCCGGCCCGTGAGCGCCGCCGTAACAGACGGGAATGGTCACGATCCGCCCCTCGGTTTCAGTGGTCTCGCCGCCTTTTTCGAGTGCGGGGAGCAGGAGTGCGACCAGATCGGAGCGTTCCAGCCGAAGCGGATCGTAGTAGACCGCCAGAGAGCGGTAGGTGGGAACCGTCTCTACGATGCCCGGAGGCGCGAGGGCGTCCAGAACCTTTTTCAGTGCCTGGACCCGTGCGTTCAGCGCTCTGTCCACGGTGGTGCCGAATTCGACGACGAGACAGCTGTCCCCGGCGTCGCAAAGACGTGTGTCTTCGATTTTCTCCAAGAAAATCACCTCGTTTCCGTCGGAGAGGAGCGGAGAACGTCAACTGCCGCTCCTCCCCATTCTACGTCATCGTTCCGTTCCGGGTCGGGGCCGTGCTCTCCCCTGTTCCGTCCCGTTTCCTTCTCGATTGTACGCCATTCTATCGGATCAGATCGACGATCTTGCTCAGGGACTGCCATCCCATCCAGGCCGTGAAGGCCACCATGACGTAGCCAGAGACGGTGAGAAATCTGGGATGGTGGTACAGCTCGCCCACGATGTCCTTGCGGTAGGCTGCGAGCAGCATGGAGAGGAGCGACAGGGGCAGAATGAGCCCGTTTATGGAACCGGCGAAGATCAACAGGTTCACCGGCTTTCCCACCGTGGTGAAAATGGTGGTGGAGGCCACGATGAAGCCGATGATCCACCAGCGCTGATGCGTCTTCACGACCCGGAAGAGGGTCTGCAGGAACGAGATGGAGGTGTAGGAGGCACCTGCTACGGACGTGACGGCGGCGGCCCAGAGGACCACCCCGAAAATCTTGTAGCCGATCATGCCCGCTCCGATCTGGAAGGCCGAGGCAGGGGGATTGGACGGGTCGAGCGGTTTGCCCATGGCTACCACGCCGAGGATGGCGAGGAAGAGGAGAAAACGCATGATACCCGTGATGGCGATGCCCTGAACGGAGCCGAAGCTGATCTGCTTCACCTTGTCCACGCCGGTTATGCCCGCGTCGATGATGCGGTGCGCTCCCGAGAAGGTGATGTAGCCCCCGACGGTGCCGCCCACCAGGGTGAGCACGGTCATCCAATCGATGGTGCTGGGGAGGACGGATTCCTTGAGGGCCAAGGCGACGGGCGGCTGGGTTTTGAAGACCATGAAACAGACCAGGGCGATCATGAGGAAGCCGAGGATTTTCGTGAAGGTGTCCATGGTCTTGCCCATTTCCTTGTTCAGGAAGATCAGAACGGCTACCCCGGCGCTGAAGATAGCCCCCAGAGCGAGGGGAGTGCCGAAGAGGACATTCATGCCCAGGGCGGCCCCGGCGATGTT
>NZ_JARKPW010000231.1:0-6159 GCF_029975095.1 Aminiphilus sp. | reverse complement strand
TCTGTATGACCTCTATTGGACGCTGCTTACGGAAAAACAGAGAAGAGCCTTTGAATTGCACGACAGGGAGGCTCTTTCTCTTTCGGAAATCGCGGAGTTGCTCGGTGTCAGCAGGCAAGGTGCTCACGATCTGCTCCAGCGTGGAAAGGAGCGGCTCTCGACAGCGGAGAAAGTTCTTTGTATCGACGCTCGAGAGGCGTTTTGGAGTGAGGGTGTGCATTCGCTGAAGGGGCTTCTCGCGGAATTCGCGGAAGAACTGCCCGGGGAGTTCGCAGCGCGAGCGGCATCGCTGCTTGCCGGGCTTGAGGACGGATTTCGTGTGCCGGATTCCTCCGGAGGCGGGAAGGATGGACGACCATGTTTGATTCCCTGAAGGAACGTCTCGAAGGAATCTTCAAGGGACTTCGCGGAAAGGGCAAACTCACCGAGACGGACGTGGCAGATGCGCTTCGGGAGGTGCGGAGAGCGCTTCTCGAAGCGGACGTGAACTACAAGGTGGTCAAGGACTTTGTCGCCAGGATACAGACCAGGGCGGTAGGACAGGAAGTTCTGGCCTCCATCACACCGGCGCAGCACGTGGTCTCCATTGTTGTGGACGAACTCGTGGCTCTCATGGGCGGCGAGCCGTCGCCCCTCGTCGTCTCCCCCAAGCCACCGACGCGTTACCTGCTTGTGGGGTTGCAAGGTTCGGGAAAAACTACCACCTGTGTGAAGCTCGCCAAGCGCATTTCTAAGGGACACAAGCCGCTGGTCGTCGCCTGCGATCTGCAGCGTCCCGCCGCGATGGAGCAGCTCCGTGTTCTTGCGGAGCAGGCCCGGGTGGGTTTTTTCGGCCCTCCCGAGGGAGAGCGCAACCCCCTTCGGGTTGCCGAGGCGGCGCTGCGTTTCGCCGAGGAGCACCTGTTCGACACGATCCTCTTCGACACGGCGGGACGTCTTCACGTGGACGAGCCCCTTATGGCGGAACTCTCCGCCGTGAAGGATCTCGTGGCGCCCCACGAAATTCTTCTCGTGGTGGATGCCATGACGGGGCAGGAAGCGGTGAACGTGGCGGAAAAATTCCACGGTCTGCTTGCCTTGACGGGAGTCATCCTCTCCAAACTCGACGGAGACGCCAGAGGCGGTGCGGCGCTTGCCATACGGGCCGCTGCGGGAGTGCCCGTGAAGCTCGCCGGGGTGGGAGAACGCATTGAGGATCTGGAGGTTTTCGATGCCAAGCGGATGACGAGTCGCATTCTCGGTATGGGCGATGTGATGGGACTCATGGAACGGGTCCAGCAGGTCACCACCGAAGCCGATGCGGAGCGCATGGCGGATGCCCTGAAGAAGAACCGCCTCACCATGGAGGACCTCCTCGTGCAACTGGACCAGATAGAGAAGCTCGGTCCTCTCGACAAGGTTCTGGAAATGCTTCCCATTCCCGGAGGAGTGAAGGGTTTTCGGGATGCCGACCTGGATCCGTCGCGCCTGCGGCACACGAAAGCGGTGATCCAGTCTATGACGAAGAAAGAGCGGCAACGTCCGGAGATCATCAAGGGAAGTCGGCGCAGGCGCATCGCCCAGGGCTCCGGAACGAGCGTGCAGATGGTGAATCAGGTGCTCAAGCAATATGAGCAGATGCGGGATCTGTGGAAGAAATTCGGCAAAGGCGGCGGCAAGGGAGGGCTTCGTTCCCTGCGGAACCTTCTCCCTTTCTGAACTTACATCTGGAGGTGTGGGACATATGGCAGTACGCATTCGGTTGGCCCGGCACGGGCGCAAGAAGAACCCCTTCTATCGTCTCGTGGTGGCGGATTCACGGTCTCCCCGCGACGGACGTTTCATCGAAATGCTTGGTACCTACGATGTGATGAAGGATCCCGCAGAGCTTCTCGTGAACGAAGAGAGAGCGCTTCACTGGCTTCAGCAGGGGGCACAACCCTCCGAGACGGCCCGCTCCATCCTCAAAAAGGCCGGAGTGTGGGACAAGTTCGCGGAGAACAGAAAGCAGTAGCCTGAAGACGATGCCGGACTATCGCGAATTGGTGGATCATATCGTGCGGCAGCTTGTCACGGATCCCGAGACGGTGCGTGTGGCGAGCGAGGGGAAGGACGATGGATCCTTTCTGGTGCGCATCTCCGTGGCTCAGGAGGATGTGGGCCGCATCATAGGCAAGAAGGGGGCGACCATCAACGCGGTTCGCCAGGTCGTGCGCGCCGCCGCCTCCAAGGCGGGAGAGCGCGTGGACGTTGATGTGGAGGAATCCTAGAGTGGCTGCTTCGAGCATGCCGAAGGATGACGTTCCTCCCGAAGAAAAAGGGGGAGAGGCTCCTCTGGTGACGGTGGGACGCCTAGTTGGTGCACACGGTATCGCCGGAGCACTGAAGGTGTTCCCTCTCACGGATTTCCCCGAGCGTTTTTTCTCCATGAAGGAAATGCGGCTCTTTCGCCCCTCCGGGGCCTATCTCCGCACGGTGACGGTGACGAATGTGGCCGTTCTTGAGGGAAAGGGACAGTTTATCGTCTCCACCGAGGAAATTGCGGACCGTGATGAGGCGGAAAACCTCCGGGGCGCTCTCGTGAAGGTGCGCAAGGAAGAGCGCATGCCTCTTCCGGAAGGGGCGTTCTGGGTGGAGGATCTGCTGGGAATGGAAGTCCGGGACGCGGAAGACGGCACAGTGCACGGTATCTTGAAAAACGTGTTGCAGACGGGAGCCCATGACATCTATGTCCTGGAGGACCCCGAGGGGAAGGAACGTATGTTTCCCGCCGTTCGCGAAGTGGTGCTCCGTGTGGACGGTGAGAGGCGGATCATGGAAGTCCGCATTCCCGAGGGACTTTGGGAAGAATGAAAATCACCGTCGTCACGGCGTTCCCCGATTTTCTGAAATCCTTTCTCTCCACGAGCATCGTGGGGAGAGGGGTGGCGGCGGAACGACTCGTGGTGGATGTACTTGACCTTCGCGATTTCTCCGATGGCGCCTATCGTCAGGTGGACGATTATGCTTTCGGTGGGGGCGGCATGGTGCTCATGGCCGAACCTTTGGCCAAAGCGCTGGAAAAGGCCGCAGCGGACGGCGGACGCCCTTTCGTCCTCGGCACGAGCCCCCAGGGGGCCGTTCTGACCCAGGAAATGGTGGAGTCACTTGCCGCGCAGGAGCACCTTTTCATTGTCTGCGGGCATTACGAGGGATTGGACGAGCGCTTTACGCGCCGTTTCGTGGATATGGAAGTCTCCATCGGCGACTATGTGCTCACGGGGGGGGAACTGCCCGCCATGGTGCTCATCGACGCCGTGGCCCGAAGAATTCCCGGCGTGGTGGGCAAGGAAAGTGCCGTCGAAGAGGATTCCTTCTTTCGGGGCTTTCTCGACACGCCGCATTTCACCCGCCCCTCGGTGTGGCGCGGGGAACCCGCTCCCGAAGCACTTCTGTCGGGTGATCACGAGGCCGTTCGGTCCTGGCGACGTCGCCAGGCTGTTCTTCGAACGCTTCGGCGTCGCCCGGACGTTCTCAGCAGGGCGAACGTGCAACCCTACCTGCCCTGCGGAGCCTACGTGGCGCTCCTGCACCATCCTGTCCTGGACAGGTTGGGGAACGTCACGACCACGGCGGTGACCGGACTCGATCTTCACGACATCTCCAGAACGTGTGCCACTTTCGGCGTGCGGCGTTTCTGCGTCGTCACGCCTCTGGAGGGGCAGAGGGAGATGGTGAGAACCATCGTGGCCCATTGGACCGAAGGATATGGGGCGACCTTCAATCCCAAACGTGGAGAGGCGCTCCGCCGCATAAAGGTTTTTCCGGAGTGTCGCGGTATGCTCCGGTGGATCGAGAAAAAGGAACGGAGCGCCCCATTGGTTGTGGGGACCAGCGCTCGTTCGAGAAAAGGCGCGGTGCACTGGTTGGAACTGAAGAGACGGATCGTCGAGGAGGCCCGCCCGGTGGTTTTTCTGTTCGGCACGGGATGGGGGCTCGACGAGAGTGTGCTCGCTTCGTGCGACGCACAGCTGCAGCCGATTCGCGGAGGCGAGGGCGCTTATAATCACCTTTCGGTACGGAGTGCCGTTTCGGTGCTCCTCGACCGGTTTTTCGGCTGGAGGTAGTGGAAGACGACGACGGAAACACGGGGCCCGGAGTATGGGGCCGTTCGCCTGGGAAGAGGATGTACGCGAGATCCTGAGGAGGGAATGAGATGGACCCCAAGATCGCATTGGTGGAAAGGAAGTACTGCAAACAGGAGATCCCCGCGTTTCGTGCAGGGGATACGGTGCAGGTTCATGTGAAAGTGAAGGAAGGAAACAGAGAGAGAATTCAGATTTTCGAAGGTGTTGTCATCGCCAGGAAACATGGAGGACTGAAGGAGATGTTCACGGTTCGGAAAATTTCCAACGGCGTGGGTGTGGAGCGTATTTTCCCCCTCCATTGCCCCAGCGTGGAAAAAATCGAAGTCGTGCGTCTCGGTAAGGTTCGCAGGGCGAAACTCTATTACCTGCGGCGTCTCAGCGGCAAGGCTGCCCGCATCAAGGAGCGCCGTCAGTAGACCTGCTCGTTCCTGATACTGCAAGGTTTCTCGACATCTCCCCCCGACGGAACGGGGCAAGAAGGGAAGAAAAAGAGAAACACAGTTGACGGAAAGAGAAAGGCTCAGTATAATGTGCCTCGCGTTGCCGGGGTGGTGGAATAGGTAGACACGCACGTTTGAGGGGCGTGTGGGGAGACCCGTACGAGTTCAAGTCTCGTCCCCGGCACCATTTTTTGTAAACCCTCGTCCCCCTTTCTTCGAAGAGAAGGAAGGGGGATTTTCTTTTCCGGAACCTTTCTCGCAACCGTTTTTCGAAGAGATATTCCGATTTTCATTGTGATGTTTCCAAAGTCTCCCATTTTTTCCACGTTCTGCTATGATGGAATACATTCCGTGCAGTCTGCAAAGGGCTCCTGGAGGTGTCCACTCATGAACGACGTGCCACAGGCGAAGCTGTACGATCTTCTTTCCCGGCAAGGAGCCGAACTCCTCCGTGAGCCGGGGCGTCTTCGCCTTCTCCTGCTTGAGGGATGTCCGAATTTTCCCGAAGAAGTAGACGTGCTTGTCCGTGCTCTGGAGTACGGGCTTGTTTCGCTTATCGCTTCGGGGGACGAAGCGGAGCGGGAGACGTTTCTACGCCGTTTCCGGGAGGAGATCGAGAATTCTCGGGAGCTTGCCTTGTGGGCCATGGATGCATGGGAAAAAGCCAGGGAATACCTTGCCCCGTTGCGTGCCTCTCCGGATACGGAAGGAACGATGCCGTCCTGGGCGAATGCGTTCGGTTATGCGGAAACCAGGGAGACGGGCGGACAATCCGTCCCTGTATTTTTCGCCGAAGCAGAACCGATTCCGACGGAATTGGCGAGCTTTCTCGCCGCGCCTTCGGTTCCGGTTTCCCCGGAGACCGAGGCGCGTTCTTTGCCGCAGGCCCTGGTTGCCTTTTTCGAAACGCCCGCTCCGCTTCGTGCGGCGCGGGAATCCGTGATCCAACCGGAATCCTTCGTGGCGCCCATGCCGCAGGGACCGCTTTCATCCACCTCCGTCGAGACCGAGACCGGTTCGGCCTTCTTCGCCTTTCTGGGCGGTGTTCCGGAAGAGGCGACGAAACTGACGGAGGAAACGCCGGAAGAGCCCGTCGTGAGCGATGCCGGCCCTGCCGCCTTCCTTCGTGAACCTCGCCTCGGCGAAACTCCTCCTCCAGTTTCGGAGGAAATTCCGGAACCTCCAGTTTCTTTCCTGGAAAAAAGTTCTTTCGGAGCCGAAACGAATGCCGAAGAATCTGTACTTTGGGGAGAATCCTCCGATGCCGGGGATGTCTCTCCGAACCCTTCTTTCGTGGCCGGAGAGGCGGACTCGAAGCCTGAAGAAGCATTCCACTCCCCCCTTGAAGCCGATACGTTGTTTCCCTTGGAGAAAAAGACGGTCGAACGGGGGAGAATTCCGACGGGTAAATGGCTTCTCGTCGGTGCATCGTTTCTTGCGGTGGGGGTTCTGCTGTTCGGCGTGTGGTCCTATTTGCAGCGTCCGGCCCGCCTTATCGCCTCGGGCGAACGTCTCTTCCGGCAGGGAGACTATGCAGGCGCACTGGAATATCTCCAAAGGGGGCTTTCCGGAAGCGATGGAAACGGAGGGGAATACTTTCTCCTCGGTGAAAC
>NZ_JARKPW010000218.1:0-1876 GCF_029975095.1 Aminiphilus sp. | reverse complement strand
CGTCTGGTCCGCGATCTGCTTGATGGTGGTGACGAACTGGGTGATGGAACTCACCGACGCGGCCACGCGGTTGATGCTCTTGACGGAGTCCTCGGTCCTCGCGCCGACGGTCTGGATCTTCGCGATGACGCCCTCCACACGAGCCACGGATTTCTCGCTCATTCCGGCGGTCACGGCGGTGGCCTCGGCACCTTCCGACGCGGACCGGGCCGCCGTGGTGGCCGACGAGGCCACTTCCTCGACCCCCGCATTGGTCTGCTGGAGTGCCGCGGAGTTGCTCTCCGACAGGGAGGCCACGGTTTCGATGGCGCCCTTCACCTCTTCCATGGACGCCACGGTCTCCTCCGACAGGGCCGCGAGGGATTCGGCGCGCTGGGCGGAGAGAACCGCCTCCTCCTGAAGCTCCAGCACCACCTGGCGCTGCCGGGCGATCATGGCGGCAAGCGCGTCCGCCATGGTGTTCATCTCGTCCCGGGTGTTCACGTGGAAGTCCTCCCGGGTGAAGGTGAGATCCCCGTCCCGCGCCCGTTCCGCCAGGGCCACCACGTTCTTGATGGGACGGGAGATGGAATTGCCCAGCAGGTAGGAGATGACGAGAAAGACCACCACGATGGCCCCCACGAGCCCTACGAGGATCTTCGCCAGAGCGTTCGCCGTGGCGTGGAGTTCCGCTACCGGCACGGCCACACCCAGAGTCCACTTGGGCGCGTGCGGCACGGGGAGACTGAAGAGAGCGATTTCGCTTCCGTTGGGGCGGATGAAAACTCCTTGTGTTGCCTCTCCCGCCATGACCCGGCGGACGACGGTGTCCAATCCCTTGAAACCCAGCGCCGCAGACTCCAGAGCGTTGAGCTTCATCACCTGATCACGGTCCGGATGCGCCATGACGAGTCCGGTGCTGTCCACGATCCAGCCGAACCCGCCCTCGCCTATCGAGATGTTTTCCATCATCTCGCTCACCGCGTCGAGGCGGAGCGAGGCTCCCAGAACACCCACAGGCTTCCCCGTGTAGTCCTTGATGGCGTGGGCGATGACGAAAATGGGCTGGTTGGTCGTGCGGGAGATCACGGGGTCGGTGATGGCCATGTCCCGGGCACCGCTCATGAGTTCCTTGAAGTAGGGACGGTCGGCGAGGTTTGCTGACAGCCCCTCCACCGTGGTCGGGGCGTGTCCCGTGGCGTCCGCCACGAAGTACATCTCGATGAACCGGGATTCCCGTTCCTGGAGCAGCCGCAAATCACCCTTCATGGCATCCCAGCTCATGGTGTGAACGATATCCATCTCCGCGGCGCCCCGCGTCACGTCGATCATCCGAAGGAGCCACTCCCCGAGCTGATCCGCTCTGGCACGGGCGATTCCCATGGCCATGTCGTCCGCAAGAGCCGTGACGGAACTGTTCACCTGCTGGTAGAGCACCACTCCGAGAGCACCACAGAGCACCACCACGGCGGACACGAACCACACCAGTATCTTTCCCCGTATCGTCCTCATGAGCCACATCACTTCTCCCTTCCTCTGTTCCGGCGCGCTGCATCGACGTAAAACCTCTTGAAAAGAAATTCTAGGTCAAACACAACGAAAAGTCTATTGAGCATGGACTATGGCTCGGTTGTTATGTCTGCATCATGTCTTCCTGTTGAAACGCTTGCATTTTAATTTCATATATTTTCTCGGCAATCTTCTTCCGCCGGTTCTGAGCGCCCCCTTCCGAAAAAACATTTCCGCAGGCTCTCCGGGTTTCAGAGAAGGATGCTCAGACCGCATTCGAAGGAACGGTGCGCTCCGCATCGCACGGCGACGGGAATCGCATACCGACGGACCCGTTCCACTCCTCTTCGGACGCACGCACAGACACACTCCACGACAGAAGCGGGGC
>NZ_JARKPW010000201.1:0-2164 GCF_029975095.1 Aminiphilus sp. | reverse complement strand
GATGAGAGCCGCTCCGGCGCGAAGATCCGTGGCCCGTACATCCGTTCCGTGAAGGGCAGGAACTCCGGTGACGACCGCAGAATTTCCCTGGACGTCTACATGTGCTCCCATACGCTGCAATTCCGGGACATGAAGGAAGCGCGATTCGAAAATCCCTTCCTGAATGATACTACTTCCCTCGGCAATGGAGAGAAGAGCCATCATCTGGGGCTGCAAGTCCGTCGGGAATCCTGGAAAAGGAAGTGTTTTCACCGAGATACCCCTCAACCTCTGGGGGGCTCGGGCGGAAACGGTCTCTTCCGTGCAGAAGACTTCCGCCCCCGCTTCTTCGAGTTTGGCGAGCAGAGCGTCCATGTGTTGAGGAATGACCTGATGGACCGTGATCTCACCTCCGGTCATGATTCCCGCGAGGAGATAGGTACTTGCCTCGACGCGATCAGGGATGACGGCGATGCGTGTTCCGGAGAGTTCCCTCACCCCCGTGATCCGTATCGTGCCGGTTCCCTCGCCTTCAATTCTTGCCCCCATGGCGCGAAGCACTTCGGCGAGGTTCGTGATTTCCGGTTCTCGTGCCACGTTTTCCAAAATGGTTTGTCCGCGAGCAAAGACCGCTGCCATCATGAGGTTCTCCGTCGCTCCGACGGAGGGGAAATCGAGATAAATACGACACCCTCTGAGTCCCTTGGCTTTTGCATGGACAGACCCATGGACGAGCTCTATCTGGGCGCCCATTTTTGCCAGTCCTTTGAGATGAAGGTCAATCGGTCTGCCTCCGATGGCACATCCTCCTGGAAGGGGGAGAACAGCCCTGCCGCAGCGTGCGAGGAGGGGCCCGAGAGCCAGGGAAGACGCTCGCATTTTCCGAACGAGGTGTGCCGGCGTCTCCCAGTCCGGCTCTTCCGGAGCCGCTATGGTCATTGTCCCCTTCTCAAAGGTGATCTGGGCTCCGAGGTGTCCCAGGAGATCTGCCATGGTCCGAGTGTCCTGAAGATCGGGAATACGATCGATGATCAATTGTTCCCGGGAAAGGAGCAGCGAGGCCGCCATAATAGGAAGGGCTGCGTTTTTTGCTCCCTGAGCCGAGATGGAACCTCTCAGGGGAATGGCACCTCTGATGAGCATTTTTTGCCGTTGTGTGGTCACGATGAACCTCCTCATCGATGTCGGCGTGGTCCGGAATGCCGTGAAATCGTCGTCAAGCTTTTTTAAGTGCCTCTAGAATACGTTCCGAAGCCTTTCCATCTCCAAAGGGATTGTGCCGTTTTTCTGCAAGTCTCGCATATTCTTGAGGGTTCGTGAGCAAACGCACACTCTCGCGGACGATGCGCGAAGATTCCGTACCCACCAGAAGAGCCGTTCCCTCAAGAACCGCTTCCGGGCGTTCCGTTACCTCGCGAAGCACCAACACCGGCTTCTTGAGAAAAGGTGCCTCCTCCTGAACACCCCCGCTGTCACTGAGGATGAGAGCACTCCGTTTCATCGCCCAGACGAAATCGGGATATTCCAGTGGTTCGCAGAGGGCAACACGGTCACATGTACCAAGCTCTTCCACGAAGACAGAACGAACCTCGGGGTTTCTGTGCATGGGAACAAGAAACCAGAGCTCCGGAATCTTCTCGGTGAGGTGGCGTATGGCCGTGCAGATCTCTCGAAGTCCCTTTCCCCAGGATTCCCTCCGATGAGCGGTGACGAGTACAAGCCGGCACGTCGCAGGAATGCGCCGCAATTCAGCGAGCGATGGTTCGTCGACTCGTGAAACGGCAACACGGAGCGCATCAATGACAGTGTTGCCCGTAACCCAAATGCGTTCGGCATCACAGCCCTCGTGGAGAAGATTTTCTCTCGCCAATGGGGTTGGTGCAAACCAGTAAGTGGCGAGTCGATCCGTGAGGAGTCGATTCATCTCTTCCGGAAAGGGGCTCTGGAGATCGCGACTTCGGAGCCCCGCCTCCACGTGTCCCACGGGGATTTTTCTGTAGAACGCCGCGAGGGTCGCGCTCAATGTGGAGGTCGTATCTCCATGGACAAGAACAAGAGAGGGGCGAAGGCGATCCAGTACGTCGCCCACTCCGGTGATGACCGTTGCCGTGACGTGATCGAGACTCTGTCGCTCCTTCATGATTCCCAGATAATCGTCTGGAACGAGATCAAAGAAGGCGAGCGG
>NZ_JARKPW010000190.1:0-8208 GCF_029975095.1 Aminiphilus sp. | reverse complement strand
TCAAGAAGATGCCGATGCATCCAGCTCATGCCTGGTCCTCCACCTTTTCCCAGATCCAGATTTCGTCGGCGCCGTCGATTTCGGCAACCCGCACTTCCACCACTTCCGCCTGGGAGGTGGGCAGGTTCTTGCCCACGTAGTCCGCATGGATGGGCAGTTCCCGGTGTCCCCGGTCCACGAGCACCGCAAGCTGCACCGACGCGGGGCGCCCGAGGTCCATCAGGGCGTCCAGCGCGGCCCGGACGGTGCGGCCCGTATAGAGCACGTCGTCCACGAGGACCACCTTGCGTCCCGAGAGATCGAAGGGAACGTCCGTCCCCCGGAGAAGGGGCTGGGGATACCGCAGGGAGAGATCGTCCCGGTAAAGCGTGATGTCCAGTTTTCCCTGAGGCGGAAGCACCCCCTCGAATTTCTCCAAGAGCTTGGCGATCCGCTCCGCCAGGGGAACTCCCCTGCGTTGGATGCCCACGAGCACAACCCCGTCGAGCCCCTTGTTCCGTTCCACGATCTCGTGGGCCATGCGCCGGAGAGAACGGTCCATCTCCTGGGCAGTCTGCACCCGGGCCTTTTCCTGCCATGTCATGGGATATCCCTCCTCATGCATAAAAAACGGTCGTGTCCTCTCCGGGAGAGAACACGACCGTTATCGATCCCACCATATGTCCGGATTCTTTCTTCCGGAAAGATGCCTTCGAAAAAACACGCCTTCGCCGTCACGGCATCCGCTTTTCGAGCACACATCTTTTTCCGCATTGCGCTTTCCTCCTTCCGGGCCTCACGGAACCCGATTAAAGGGTGTTGATCCTGGCACATTGCCCTTCATCTTTCTAGCTGAGAACCTTATCATATTTCACCTGCGTTCGCATGGGCCTTGAGACTCATTTTTTCAAATAACTTTGGTCCGTTCGGACGAAAACCGATACATCCTCTGGAAAGAGATATTGCCCCTTTGAAATTCCCCGGAAAGGAGGTGCGGAACATGGAACGGCGCATCGACGGCGTTACCGCAATCGCTCCGGTGGACCCCGTCAATCCGAAGCGCGTGAACCCGAAGGGACAGAAGAAGGACCCCCGAAAAAACCGACCCTGGGATGACGTGTTCCGTGAGCACCTTTCCCGGGACGAGGGCGAACAGGATTTTCGGGACGGAGAAGACGTCCCCCGGGAGACATCCCGGGAAAAGAAGAAACAAGGCGGCTCTATTTCCTGGAATCCGGCATGGCAGAACGTGTACGCCTCCGACGGAAGCGATGCAGACGCTTCTTCCGGACAACATGTGGACACCACAGCATAAGACGAAACACACGACGGAACCACAAAAGGGCCTCCCGAAATTCGGGAGGCCCTTGCCTATTTCTTCGGTGCCCGCAACGACCGGAAATCCGGTTCGCCTACACCAATCCCTGATCGTCCATGGCTCGGGCAACGCGCATGAAACCCGCGATGTTGGCTCCGTTGACATAGTTGTCCGGCGTGCCGAACTCCTCCGCCGCATCGCGGCACCGCTTGTGGATGGAGCGCATGATGCCCCGGAGCTTCTCGTCCACTTCTTCGCGAGTCCAACTGAGGCGCAGACTGTTCTGGGACATTTCCAGCCCCGAGGTAGCCACACCGCCCGCGTTGGACGCCTTGCCGGGACCGAAGAGAACGCCGTGTCCCTGAAGATAGGCCACCGCCTCCGGGGTGGTGGGCATGTTCGCCCCTTCGGCCACGCACATGCAACCGTTCTCCACGAGAGCCGTCGCATCGTCCAGATCCAGTTCGTTCTGCGTGGCACAGGGAAGAGCGATCTTCGCGGGCGCGAGCCCCCAGGGGCGCTTGCCGGGATAGAACTTCGCCGTGCGGAACTGTTCGGCGTACTCGGCGATGCGCCCTCTTCGGACGTTCTTGAGGTCCAGCAGAAAGTCGAACTTTTCTCCCCGGATGCCGTCCAGGTCGATGATCGTTCCGCTCGAATCGGAACAACTGATGGGAATGCCTCCGAAATGGTTCACCTTGTCGATGGCGTACTGAGCCACGTTCCCCGACCCGGACACGAGGACATGCTTCTCCCGCACCTCATCGTCCCGGACGCGGAGCATCTCGTCCACGAAGTAGACGAGACCGTAGCCCGTGGCCTCCGTCCGGATGAGGCTGCCGCCCCAGTGGATGCTCTTTCCCGTGAGGACGCCCCCCGCGTAGATGCGGGTGAGCATCTTGTATTGTCCGAGAAGATAGCCGATCTCCCGGACCCCGACGCCGATGTCCCCGGCGGGCACATCCGTGTCGGGACCGATGTAGTGGAACAGCTCGTTCATGAAGGCCTGGCAGAAGCGCATGACCTCGTCGTCGGATTTTCCCTTGGGATCGAAGTCGCTGCCACCCTTGGCGCCGCCGAGGGCGAGGCCGGTGAGGCTGTTCTTGAAGATCTGCTCGAAGCCGAGGAATTTGAGAACGCTGAGGTTGACGGTGGGATGAAATCGGAGGCCTCCCTTGTAGGGACCGAGAGCGTTGGAGAACTGGACGCGGAAACCCCGGTTGATCTGGTAGTTGCCTTGGTCGTCCTGCCAGGGAACCCGGAAAACGACGACCCTGTCGGGAACGATGAGCCTTTCGAGGATACGGTGCTCCGCATATTCCGGGTATCGCTCGATGACGAGCCGCATCGACTCCAGAACTTCCAGCGCAGCCTGGTTGAACTCCTTCTGCCAGGGATACTTGGTCAATACGTCCTGGATGATTCCATCGATGTACTGATTCGCGTCCATCCTAACACCTCCCGATTCGTTTCCACGATACGCCGGAACTTCCTCCCCAAATCCCGCAGCGATTCGTCCGTCTCCCGGCAATGCGCAACATGCCGGAATCTGTATAACAAAGACCGTTGAACTTCTGGAAAAATCGCGACACTCATTATTGTGCATGCTATTCGTCGTGTCAACATGCTACGTAAATTTCCAGACAACAACACAGGAATACGTCAACACCTCCACGGAAATACGTATTTCGACTCTTTTACAAGACTTGAGCCTCACGGGGCCAGCATTCAGGATGGTTTTTAAAATACCTACTTAAACTCTCTTAAATCCAGTTTTTTCATGGGTGGATTTACACTTCAAACGCAACAAGGGCTAAGGGATAGCACCCCGAGAAAAAGCAGATAGGCCCATGGCAAGTCCTTCGCTAAGATGGAGTCACCACAACAGCCGGCTAGCGGGGAGGAACCGGCCATGAGCCACCACCATCTTACCAGAGACGAGCGCGAGATCATCGTCATCGGTCTGCGAATCGGAGTATCCCAGCAGGAGATCGCTTCCCGGATCGGGCGTCACAGGAGCACCATCTGCCGGGAGATTCTGCGCAACGGCGGCGCCCGTAACTACAGCGGAGTTCGAGCTCAGAATCGCTATGGCAAGGCTCGCGCATCCTGTCGAAGGTCCCTGAAACTGTCCGATCCCTTCGTTCTGGAGATCCTGCGCCGGGGAATGGAGAAGCATTGGTCCCCGGAGCAGGTGATCCACCGGGAGCAGCTGTCCCTCTCGGTTCCCACGGTGTACCGTGGGATTCGCCGAGGCCTTCTGGGAGCGATGCGGCCCTTGCTTCGCCGCAAAGGGAAAGTCTTCGTTCCCAAGGGAACGGAAACCCGTGGAAAGCTGAAGGACTGCGTGTCCATCGAACAACGCCCCCAGGAAGTACGGAGCCGCACCACCCCTGGCCGTTGGGAGGGGGACACCGTGCTTGGAGCAAACGGAGCAGGCTGCGTCGTGACACTCGTGGAGCGGGTCAGCCGTTACCTTGTGGCCGCCCTCCTGAGAAGCAGGGCTTCGAACCCCCTGACGGAAGCGGTTCTGCGAATTCTTGATGGAGCGCCCTGCAGCAGCATCACCGTGGACAACGGCAAAGAGTTCGCCCGGCATGCCCGGATGAGTTCGGTGCTGGGTGCCCCGGTCTACTTCGCCCATCCCCATAGCCCCTGGGAACGGGGAAGTAATGAGAACACCAACGGCCTCCTCAGGGAGTACCTGCCCAAAGGAAAGGACTTCCGGAGCGTGAGTCGGGAGGAGTTGGATCACTACGTATCGCTCCTCAACAACAGGCCACGAAAGTGCCGCGGATGGCGCACTCCGGCGGAGGTCTATCGGGAGCCGGCTCCACCTCCGTTGCGTTTGACTTGACAATCCAAGATGATTTTCAAGATACCTGCTATACTGATCACGACAGAAATCATAGAGGAAACGAGGGATCTCCTTGCGGCCTCTTCAATTTCCGAAATTTTCCGTCAATGTACGCGCCACATCTCTTTACGAAGAAGTCAAAATGAGAACCCTCTACACAGGACCCCTTTCCGGACGAACGAAAGAGGCCATGAAAATTCTCTTCGCCTTCCTCTGGCTGGCTTCGGCCTTTTCCTCCGCCGTTTTTGCCGAGGCGCTGGTGCGCTACGTCACTCCATCCGGTGACGGTGCGCGAAACGGCATCGACTGGAGCAATGCCCTCGGTGAGGCGGAACTCCACGACGCGCTCGCCGCCGTGGATGCCGGCGGTAAAACAGCCCATGAATTCCGCATCGCCCAAGGAATCTACCGTCCGTCCCCGGAAATGAACCGGAGCAGGACTCTTCTCCTCAAGAAAAACGTCGCTCTCTACGGCGGATTCGCGGGAAACGAGACGGACCGGGACCAGCGGGACTGGAAGCGCCATGTCACCATCCTCACGGGGGACCTCGCCGGCGATGACCTCTGCATCGAGGGAGGAATCACCGTCAGCGCGGATTGCATTCATGGAACGAACAGCAACGCCGTCGTGACGGTGGTCACCGGCGCCGACGCGACAACGATCCTCGATGGTTTCGTCGTCACCGGCGGAAATGCCTCCGTCTCGGGAGGAGGGTGCACAAGCGCCCAGGGAAGCCCGGTCATCCGCAACTGCGCGTTCGTGGGGAACGCCGCGAACAATTTCGGGGGCGGCATGTACACCGACACCGGCAGCCCCATGATCGAAACATGTCTTTTCTTTGGAAACCGTGCCGGAGACTACGGTGGCGGATTTTACACACACTCGGGGAAACCGGTGCTCTCGGGGTGTCTCTTTTCGGACAACGCTGCGGACAAGCGTGGCGGTGGCGCATACACCAGTTCCGGCCAACCTCTTCTGGCGTACTGCACCTTCTCCGGGAACACGACCGCTTCCTCCTCCGGCCAAGGCGGTGCCTTTTTCAACGAAAGCGGATCACCTCTTCTGAAAGACTGTACTCTTCGGAACAATCTGTCCGCCAGGGGTGGAGGCGCGGCCTCCTCCGGAGGGAATTTCTCCGTCGAAAGCAGTCACTTCATGGCAAACGCCTCTCCGGGATCGAGTTCCGTCGGAGGCGCTTTTTTCCTCGCAAAGGGTACTCTCGACGCGGTGAACACCACCTTCACCGGAAACCGCGCCTCTTCGGCCGGCGGAGCGGTCTACGAGCAGAACGGCACGCTGCGCCTGCGACACTGTACGTTGGTGGAAAATATCGCCGGAAACGGCGGCGGGCTGTACATTCTCGGGGGAACGGCGCAACTCCGGAACACCATTCTCTGGAGTAACGACAAGGGGCAGATCCGGCATGCGGGAACCGCGCCCGTCGTGGAATACTGCATCGTCGAGGGAAATTATGGAGGCACAGGCAACAGTGGTGCCGACCCCCTGCTGGATACGCCGGACTGGAACGGCGGCGCCACCAGGACATGTGCGCTTCTCCCGGAAAGCGCCGCTGTGGCGAGGGGCATGTCCGATTCCGCGGAGGTCGTGTCGGTCGACCAACGAGGCGTTTCACGCCCCGAGACAACCTCGCCCGACATCGGAGCCTACCAGTCCTGGCACAGAAAAATTCTCACCCTCGGCATCTCCGGCACGGGAGAAGTGGAACGCAGCCTGCCGGGGGATTCCTTCACGGAACACCGCGAAACGAGATCTCTTCTTCCACCGTTCGCGGCGAAAGAGCCGGAGCGCTTCTTCTCCGGAGCGGACTCGTGCAGAAAATCCCTGAGCTATGAAGCGGGAAGCCTGATCGCTCTTTCCGTCGCAGCAGAATACGTACCGCTCTTCGACGGATGGAGCGGCGACGTGACGGGAACGGATCCGTCCGCAAACCTTCTTCTTGACCGGGACCGGTACGTACGGGCGTTGTTCGCACCGGGATGGCTCGTCATCACCGAAGCCGGTCAGGGAGGAACCATCACCCCGTCGGGAAGAATACGAGGCCGATTCGGCGAAAAACAGCACCTCGCCGTTTCGGCCGCCCCGGGACATCGCATCGATGCGGTTTTTCTGGATCAATCCCCCCTGTTTTTCTCCGTTTCCGTCGGGAGGGTGGAAACGTACCTGGATGTAAACCTCGAAGAGCTCCACGGAGAACACACGCTTCGTGCCACTTTCGCTCCGCTTCCGAACGTGACAGGAACTCCGACCGGAACACCGACGCCCTTTCCATCCGTCACGCCGACCATCACCTCCGTGCCGTCCGGCACGCCGACTCCTCCCACCTCACCCTCCCCGCCCGTCTCGGAAGCTCCCGCGAGCAATGCCACCGGAGGGGGCGGCTGCCATATCGGCTCGGGAACACTGTTTCCATGGAGCATTCCCCTCGGATTTCTCCTTCGGCGCCCGGCACCCCGGAGGGCCGAAAAGAAGCGCCGATGACGTGACTGATCCGCACATGACGAACAACGGAAGCATGCCGCGCATTTGCAAGAGCGTGGAAACATGTCCCCCACCATGCCCGGACACCCCGCCGGATATGCAATATCCACGATATTTCCCCTCTTGCGGAGTGCTATACTTCCGCAATATCGACACGCCAACGCCCCGGAGGAGCTCGGGTTGCAAACGTCCATCGCTCCTCCGGGGAATCGTCTTCGGAGGGATGGGCATGGAACGGTTTCGAAACAGAAAGATCGCAGTCATCGGAGCGGGCGTCATCGGAGGTGCCATCGCCGAAGCATTGCTCCCCTACTGCGCGGTTACGGCCACGCGAAGGAAAGTGGACAGGCTGGAGGGATTGCGGCAAAAGGGCGCGGAAATCGCTCCGGACAATCTGAGTGCGGCGGAGAAAGCCGATCTGGTCATCCTGGCCGTCAAGCCGGGCCAGGTAATCCCCGTGCTTCGGAACATCGCTCCGGCCTGCGCGGGAAAACTCGTGGTCTCCTTCGCCGCGGCCATCACGCTCGAACTCATGAAAAAGGCGGCGCCGGAAGCGAGATTCATTCGGGCCATGACCAACACCGCCGTGCTCGTGCGACGGGGATACACGGTCTTCTGCCGTGACCACCAAACAACGGAGGAGGACATGACGCTCGTCCGGGCGGCCTTCGCCTGCCTGGGCGAAGGCGAGCAGGTGGACGAACAGTTCCTGGACGTACTCACCGCCATGTCGGGATCCGGCCCGGCCTATATCTACACCGTGGTGGAATCAATGATCAACGGTGCCCTCCGGGTCGGACTTCCCCGGGACATCGCACTCCGCGCCGCGGCCCACACCGCCATCGGCGCGTCCCAGCTGCTCCTCGCATCGGGAAAACACCCTGCGGAACTGCGCGACCAGGTCACGACGCCGGGCGGCGTCACCATCGAGGGACTGTACGAACTGGAGGAAAGCCGTATCCGGACAGCGTTCATGAAGGCCGTGGCCGCGGCTTCCTCCAAGG
The DNA here is from genome assembly GCF_029975095.1 of Aminiphilus sp. NCBI lineage: Bacteria > Thermotogati > Synergistota > Synergistia > Synergistales > Aminiphilaceae > Aminiphilus > Aminiphilus sp. The sequence continues at coordinate 550 of NZ_JARKPW010000190.1, read as the reverse complement.
CGAAGGACATTGCTGCGGAAGTGCGCTCCGCGGCGGAACGTGAAATCGAGAGAGACGGGAACCGCGTCGAAAACCCGGCGGGAAGCACACCCTCCCTGAAGTGACGGCCCGCTTTTTCCGCAATCCGAACCGGGGGGCGATGTCGAACTACATCCCCTCCGACGGAACGGGGTTTCTTTCCTGCGGTTCGGGCTCCACATGAAGGTTCACGAGGCTCGCCTCTCCCAACATGCGGCGGAGGCGGGCCTCGATTTCTTCGGTGACGTCGTGGGCTTCCACGATGGAAAGATGCCTCCCGACCAGAACATGGGCCTCCAATGCAACGTAGGAGCCGAGACGCCGCGTGCGCAGGGCGTGGCAATCGGTCACGAGAGGGGTGTTGCGGATCACGTTGGTGATGCGCGTCTCCAGCTCGTCGTCCAGGGAACCGTCCGTCAGTTCGTGCAGGCTCTCCCGAAGAATGGGCAGCGACGCCCGAACGACGAAGACACTCACCACCAGCGCCGCCAGAGGATCGAGCAAGCGCCATTTTTCTCCGAGAAAAAAAGCG
>NZ_JARKPW010000184.1:0-16522 GCF_029975095.1 Aminiphilus sp. | reverse complement strand
CTGCGACACGAACCGGATCGTCCGGAATGTGAACCGTGCGTGGCTTTCTCTGCACGGTTTTGCCGCCCCGGAGGACGTGCTCGGCACGGACCTTCTTCACCGTGTTCCCGCCGAGCACATACGAGAGATGGCGGCGTCGCTCGAGCGCCTGTTTCGGGGCGAACGGGCCGTCTCGGGCGAATCCGCCCGGCTCCGGAGGGACGGCTCGCCGGGATATCACACCTACAGTCTTACCGCCGTCGTGAAGGACGGTCGCGTGGTGGGCGCGGAGGGATTCTTCCTCGACACCACGGAACGGCGGAAGGCCTTCGAGGAGTTGCGGATCCTGAACGCGGAACTTGAGGAGCGCGTGGCGGCCAGAACGAAGGAACTCGCCGAGGCGAACCGGACACTCGAAGAAAAAAACGCCCGCCTTGCGGAGCTGAACGAGGAGCTGTCCGCCATGAACGAAGAAGTAGGGGCTTCAAACGAACAACTCTCCGCGATGAACGAGGAGCTTACAGCCATGAACGAGGAACTTGCCGCGAATAATGAAACGCTTCTCTTCGAAAGAGAGCGTCGTGTCGAGCTGGAACGCCGTCTCCGGGAGATGGAGGAGGAACTCGAGGGCTTCCGGCGGAAGGCGGAGCGGCTTGCCCTGGTCTCCCACGAATTTCGTACGCCCCTTTCGTCCATTCTCACGTCGGTGCAGCTCCTGGAGGATTTCTGGGCCACCATGGACGAGGAACGGCGCAGGGGACATCTTCATCGTATCGAGGAAAATGTGCGGCATCTTTCGGCTCTGGCGAGGGAAGGGCTTTTTCTCGGCTGCACCGGAAACGGGCGGGAGGGCCGGACCTGCACGGAGGGTGGATTCGGAGAACTCGTTTCCATGGAGGTGCTCCCCTTCTGCCGCCGCCTCGTGGAAGATTTCGCCGCCGGCGAAGGACGGGATGCGACGCTTCGGTGCGTCGCCGGCGAGGGCGTTGAGGATGCCGAGCCTCTCGTGGCCCTGCTGGACCCGGTGGGATTTCGCATTCTCCTCACAAATCTGCTTTCCAACGCGGTGAAGTATTCTCCTCCGGGAAGCGTTGTAGAGGTCGTCGTGGGACGCCGCGACGACCGTCTTGAGCTGACCGTGGCGGACGAGGGGACGGGTATTGCCGCCGCGGACCTCCCTCGCCTTTTTGATCCCTTCTTTCGCGGAGAATCCGCACGTCATGTCCCCGGAACAGGCCTTGGGCTGCACATGGTGAAGCGCCTCGTGGACGACGCGGGCGGCTCCCTGTCGGTGACGAGCACGCCCGGGAAGGGAACGACGGTGACGCTTCTCCTCCCCCTGGGGGAGGTGGGGGCGTGAGAACGTCCTCGTTCCGGAAGTGTCTGCTCAGGGAGTATCTTGCCTCCGGAGTGGTTCTTTGCTACGCTGCAAGGACATGAAGGCGCGAGCGATGGGCACCCCCGCCTCCGCGCGTCTTTTCCCCCTTTTCTGGAGGTGTTTCCGTGGTGCGTGAGGTCTTTCTCGTCTTCTCCGTGGCGGAACAGCGGTTTGCCCTTCCCGTGGAAGGTATTGAGCGGGTCGTGGCCGCCGCGGAGACGACGCCGCTCCCGGACGCGCCTCCCTTCGTTCTCGGGGTGGTGAACGTGGGCGGCGAGGCGGCTCCCGTGGTGGACCTGCGGCAGCGTCTCGGAGCCCCGAGGCGGGACATGCTCCTCTCCGACCGCTTTCTTCTCGTTCGGGACGAAGGCCGCCTTTTCGCGCTCCTCGTGGACGGTGTGGAAGGAGTGTGCGCCCTCGAACCTCAGGATGTTTCGGTCGCTTCCGGCGAAGATGCCAGGGTTGCACTTTCCCTGGAGGAGCACGTTCCGGTGGCCCTCCGTCACATCCGTTCTCTTCTTGCGCCGTCGGGCGACGGAAGCACCGGCGAGGACACGTATGCCCTTTCCGAATAGCCCCGGAGGAGCGAGGGACGCTTTCCCCTCCGAGTTCGGAGAGGCGTTGCGCGTTCTTGGAACAGAGGTGGAGTCGCGTCTGGGGCTCACCTTTCCGGAGAACCGGAGGATTGATCTTTGGCGTGCCGTGCGGGATCTCGCCCGGGAGAGCGGCGAGGATGCGGCGACGGTGTTGGCGCGACTCACCGCGGCACCCCTTTCGGAGGATGCGGCGGCGCGGTTGACACCCCATCTCACCGTGGGAGAGACCTACTTTTTCCGCGAGGCAAAAGCGCTCTGTCTCTTCCGCGACGAGGCGCTGCCCGCTCTGGCCCGTTCCTCCGAAAAGGAGCTGCGCCTCTGGTGCGCCGGATGCAGTACCGGCGAAGAGGCCTACACGCTCGCCATGCTCGTGGAGGAAAAGGCCCGGGAGATCGCCTTGCCTCCCGTGCGGATTCTCGGCACGGATCTGAACGAACGTTTTCTGGAGAAAGCCCGGAGAGGCGTCTACTCCAAGTGGTCGTTCCGGGGCGTTCCCGACGAACGGAGGGAGGCCGATTTCCGCCGCGAGGGAAACGGCTGGGCCGTGCATCCCCGCTTTCGGAAATGCGTCACCTTCGCGACGGACAATCTCGTGGAGCAAACGGGCTCCCCCTGGGGGGATTCCGGTGCGGTGGACGTCATCTTCTGTCGCAACGTGCTGATCTATTTCGCTCCCCCCACGATCCGGCGGGTGCTGGAGCGTTTTTCCCGTCTCCTCGCCTCGGGGGGCTGGCTTTTCGTCGCATCCTGCGAGACCGTGCTCGTGCAGCGCCCCGCGTTCGTTCCGGTTGCCGCCGAGGGGGTCACGGCCTTCCGGAAGGCTCCGCCGGAAGAGCGTCCTTTACGGGTCTTCTCCGCGGCGCTCGGCGACGGGGATTCCTTTCTCGACGGGGGCGTTTTTTCCGCGAAAGAAGAGCGTCCTTTCGGGAGCGGCGGAGAGGAGGCCGAACCGTTTTCGGTTCTTGCCGGTGAGGTCGGTGGGGAGATGCCCCCGGCGTTTTCCGAGGTGTTCGGAGAGGGGCTTCCGGAGTTTCCCGATGCGTTCGGAGGGGAGTTCTCGGAGGGCCTTCCCTTCAACGGAGGGGACGGCGTCGCCTCCGTTGGGGACGTGTCCTCGGCCTCGTCCGGAGGAAGCCCGGAGGACGCGGCGTATGACGCCTTCCGGCGAGGAAACTGGGAGGAGGCGGAGCGCCTTCTGGAGCCTCTGGCGGCGCATTCCGCCTCGGCGAGAAGGCTCCTCGTGCGCCTGGAGGCGGACCGGGGACGGCACGACCGCGCTCTGGATCTGTGTCGCCAGGCCCTTGACCGGGAAAAGGAGGATCCTGTCCTCTTTTATCTTCTCTCCCTGATTCACCAGGAGCGGGGGGAGGACGACGAGGGCGCACAGGCGCTTCGGCGGGCCCTTTATCTCGATCCGGACTTCGTGGCGGCCCATTATTCCCTCGGTGTCCTCGCCCTTCGGGGAGGACGGACCGAGGAGGTTCGGCGACACTTCCGCAATGCTTCGACGCTCCTCGCGGGCGTTCCCGAGGACGCGCCGGTACCCGAGATGGAGGACATGTCCGCCCGGGCGCTTCTCGAAGCAATGCGTCTTTTGAACCCGTGGGGGGGTGCTTCGGAAGGACCGCCCCGGTAGTGCACCGGGAGGAGCGGGCGGGGCGGTACCCTCTCGCGTGAAGGGCGACGGACCGGCCCGGAGGTGCGGTGAGGGTGTTGTCCCGAGGAGGAGGACGTGTCGTGGAAAAACCAGAGCAAGGTCACTCCGGAGAGATTTCTCCCGAAGAGAAGGCTTTTTCGCCCCCGATGGAGATGAACAGTGCTGTTCCGCAGGGCTTTCCCCTGTCCGGGAGGAGCGAGAGTGCGCTCCGGGAACGGAGAGCCCGCATCCTCCGGGAGCGGGCGGTCCTGCTGGCCCGGGAACCGAAGCAGCTCGTCTCCACCGGGGACGTCCTGGAAGTGGTGGCCTTTCGTCTGGCCGAGGAAGCGTATGCGCTGGAATCAACCTGCGTGGGCGAGGTGTTTCCTCTGCGGAACCTCGTTCCCGTCCCGGGCACGCCGTCCTTCGTGGCGGGCATCGTGAATCTCCGGGGACAGATCTTCTCGGTTCTCGACCTTCGGGTTTTCTTCAACCTGCCGCGCCGGGATCCGGAGGGCATGGTGCTGCTCCTTCGCTCGGAGGAGATGGAGCTGGGAGTTTTGGCGGACGCCCTCCTCGGCGTGCGGACTCTCCTCCGGGAGGAGATCCGCCCGGCGCCGCCGAGTGTGCCCGGCCCTCGGGCGGCCTATTTGAAGGGCGTCCTGGGGGAGGACCTGATTCTCCTGGACGGAAGGGCGCTTTTGCGGGATCGTTCCCTTGTGGTGGAGGAAGAGATTCCGGAATGACGACGGCGAAGCTCCCGGAAAGGAAAAGGGGCTTGCGCCGGAACGGAGGATGTGCGCCGGAACAGCCCGGCGTTCGGGGTGGTGCAGCGTGGGGAGGATGAGGATGCAATGCTGAAGAACGTCAGGATAGGCAGAAAACTGACCCTCGGTTTCGGTGTCGTCGTGATCGCCGTTCTCTTCGTGGGGTTTGTGGGGATCCGCGGTTTTGCCCTGCTCACGCAGGACATGGAGCACCTCCACGACCGGAGCGTGCCGCATCTTCGCACGCTCTGGACCCTGAATTATCTGCGCATGACCGTCCGCGCCGAGACCTTCGGAATCGCCCTCGCCCAGTGGAAGGAGGAGCCCCGAAAGGAGCTGCGCGCCATCGCGGACCGCCGGGAAGCCCTCTGGAAACGGGTGGACGACGCCTGGAAGACGCTCTTGACCTTTCCAGAGGGAAGTTCGAAGGAACGACAGCTTCTGAGCCTCCTCAAGATGCAGTACGAATCCTGGCGGCGCATCCACGCCGAGATGGACCGTCTTCTCGCGGGACTTGCGGCATCGGATGCCGAGACCCAGCGTGCGGGGGAACTCTGGGGGGAGTACGCGGTACTGCTGGAGCGCCTGTTGCCCGTGTCGAACTCCCTTGAGGAGACCTTCGGATTCCTCACGCCGCATCTTGAGAACGACATGGGCGTTCTCGTCGCGGAGGACAAAGCCCGTGCCCACGAAGCCGAGCTTGCCCTGAACATAGCCATGATCGCCTCGGTGGTGCTTTCCTTCTTCCTGGCCCTGGTCATCTCCAGGAGCGTGAGCGGTCCCATCGGCGAGGGCGTGGCGGTGCTGGTCCGCCTGAGCGAGGGGGATCTCTCCCAGGATGTTCCGGAACATCTCCGTGCGAGAAGGGACGAGATCGGAGAACTGGCGAAGGCGCTCCAGGCGTTGACGGAGGACCTGCGCGCCCAGGTCCGTACCATGGCCGAAGCGGCGGCCTCTCTCGGCACCGCGGCGAGCGAGGTCGCCGCCTCGGTCGTTCAGGTCACGGCCACCGTGGAGGAGTCCGCGGCGGCCGTGGTGGAGACCACCGCCACCATGGAGGAGATCCGTGCCACCGCCGCGGCGACGAACAACAAGACCCGGAGCGTGGCGGAGGGCGCCCAGCAGGGGCTGCAGATTCTCCAGGGCGGAAAGAAGGCCACGGATGCTCTTGTGAGCGGTTTCCAGCGCGTCAATGACCAGATGGGCTTCATCGCGGAGACCATCGTCAAGCTCAGTGAACAGAGCCAGGAAATCGGGGAGATCACCGACACCGTGGAGGATCTGGCGGAGCAGTCCAACCTTCTGGCGGTGAACGCCGCCGTCGAGGCCGCGAAGGCCGGCGAGCAGGGGCGGGGATTCGCCGTGGTGGCCCAGGAGATCAAGAGTCTCGCCGAGGAGTCCCGACAGGCGGCCAAGCAGGTGCAGCGCATTCTCCGGGATATCCAGAAGGCCACGGGAGCCGCTGTGATGGCCACGGAACAGGGATCGAAGGCGGTGGAGCAGGGGGCCCGGGACGCCGTCCCCTCGAAGGAGTCCATTCAGGCCATGATGAAGCGCTTCGGTGAAAACGCTCAGGCGGCGGCCCAGATCGCCGCGGCGACGGAGGAGCTTCTCCTCGGCGTGGACCAGGTGACCCAGGCCATGGAAAACGTGAAAGAAGCGGGACAGCAGAACGTGGCGGGCATGAAGGATCTGGAGGGCGCCGCGGAGAATCTGAAGGACATGGGGCGGCGGCTGACGGATCTGCTGGGACGCTACAGACTGTAGGAGCGGCGCGGGTGCATGAGCGGAATGCCCGATCTCTCGGAACAGGCTTTTCTGGAAGAGCTGCGCAGGGACTTCGTCCTTGAGGCGGAGGAGCACCTCCAGACCATCGTGTCCGGCCTGATCGAGCTGGAGGAGAATCCCGGAAGCACCGTCGTCGAGGCGGTGTATCGGGCCGCGCACAGCCTGAAGGGAGCGGCCCATGCGGTGCAGCTTCCCGCCGTGGCCGCCCTGTGCCAGCCCATGGAGAGCGTCTTCTCCGGCCTGAAGTCCGGTTTTTTCTCTCTTGAGAGAGGGGATTTCGACCTGCTCCAGCGCAGTATCGACGCCGTGGCAGCCCTCGTGGCGGGAAAAGAGAGCGTGGAGGCGGAGGACTGCATCAAGGAGCTGGAACGTCTTGCGGCGGGACGGAAACTTCCGGGAACGGAACTCCCCCGCCTCGAAAACATCCCTCCCGCATCTCGGGCCGTCGCGCCGGAAGAGAGAATCCCGCCTCGCCCGTTTTTCAAGGCGGAGCGTCCGAGGACACCGGAACGGCCCGAAGCGCCTCCGGCCCGTTCCGGCAGAGTCGTCGCAGACCCTCCCTCGCCTCCGTTTCCGGCGAGGACCTCGACGAAGGGTGCTTCCCCAGGAACGGAGCGGCGGCCTCGCGGAGACGAGACGGTGCAGCCCCGAAGCGCCGCCGCGCCCTCCGTGCCGGAGAGACGGGATGCCCCCCGTCCTCCCGAGCTTCCCCGTCATGCCGAAGGAGCGCCCGCCCGGGCCGACAGGACCGGCGAGGAGACGCCGCTGCCGAAGCTCGCCGCCCAGGAGACGATCCGCATCGCCGCGGCGAAGCTGGACGCACTCTTTCTCCAGGCGGAGGAACTCATCTCGGTGAAGCTCTCGTTGCAGCAGCGCCTTGCGGATCTGGAGGAGCTGCTCTCCGGAGTGGTTCTCTGGAGAGAGGAATGGGAAAAGGCCTCGCTTCGCCTGTGGAACGCGCTCTCGACCGAGGCGTCCGCGCCGTTCCGGGATGTCTTCGCGGGCAACCGGGCCCGCCTCGCCGACCTGGAGGAGCGCCTCCGCCGACTCAGGAGATCCCTCCGGGCCGATCAGACCGGGGCGGGCACGCTGGTGCGGAATCTGCTGGAGGGAGCGAAGACGGTGCTCATGCTTCCCTTCGGTGCAGTCCTCCAGGGGTTTCCAAAAATCGTGCGCGATCTTTCCAGGGAACTGGGAAAGGATGTGGAAACGGAGATCCGCGGCAGCGAAGTGGAGGTGGACAAGCGCATTCTCGAGGGCATCAAGGATCCGCTCATCCATCTGGTGCGCAATGCCGTCGATCACGGCATGGAGCCCCCCGAGGTCCGGAGCGCCGCGGGCAAACCCTCCCGGGGAACGCTCGCCATCACGGTCTCCCGCGTCTCCGGGGGGCGTGTGGAGGTGTGCGTCACCGACGACGGAAGCGGCATCGATCCCGAAAAAGTCCGGGAGAAGGCGGTGCGGACCGGTGTCGTTTCCGCCGAAGAGGCGTCAAAGCTGGACGATCGGGCAGCCCTTCTTCTCATCTTCCGCTCCGGGTTTTCCACGAGCCGGATCATCACGGGTATCTCCGGAAGAGGGCTTGGCATGGCCATCGTCCAGGAAGGCGTGGAAAAGCTGGGAGGCAGCGTCGCCGTGGAATCCACGCCCGGCGCGGGGACGACCTTCCGCCTTTCCCTTCCCTTGACGCTCGCCACCTTTCGGGGCCTGCTGGCGGAGGAGGCGGGACGGCTTTTCGTGGTGCCCACGGCGAACGTCGAGCGGGTGGCGCGCATTCCCGCGGGAAAGATCAAGACCGTGGGGAACAGGGACACGGTCTTTTTGGACGGGCGTCCCCTGGCGTTCCGTCGTCTCGGAGACGTGCTCGGAACGGGACCGGCCCCCTCCGGGGGGGAGGGGCGCCGCTCCGGTTTCGCCACCTTCCCGGAAGCGGTACGGAGAGGAGCGTTCCGGGAGCGGAAGGTCACGCTCCTGGTGGTGCGGTGCGACGCCTCGGCGTCCCGGGGAGGAGAACATGCCGTGGCCTTCGAGGTGGAACGGATTCTCGGCGAGCAGGAGATTCTCTTCAAGAACCTCGGCCCGCAGCTTCGGAGGGTCCGCAACGTGGCGGGCGCCACGGTACTCGGCTCCGGCGAAATCGCGCTCGTCCTGAGCGCCTCCGACCTGATCCGTTCCGCTCTGGGTGGCACGGCCTCCGGAAGCCGGATCTCGGAGGCGCGTTCCGAAGGAAGGAGCGCGGCCAAGAGAATCCTTCTCGCGGAGGATTCCATCACATCCCGAACACTGCTCCGAAACGTCCTCACCGCCTCGGGGTTCGAGGTCCGGGCCGTGGTGGACGGTCAGGAGGCCTGGAATGCCCTTGAGGAAGAGTCCTTCGACGTGGTGGTCTCCGACGTGGAGATGCCCCGGCTGGGCGGTTTCGATCTCACCGCACGCATCCGCTCGGAGCCGCGGTTCGCCCATCTCCCCGTGGTGCTCGTCACCTCGCTGGAATCGAGGGAGGACCGGGAACGGGGGGTTTCCGCCGGTGCGGACGCCTACATCGTGAAAAGCAGCTTCGACCAGGAACACCTGCTCGAAGTGGTGCGCCGCCTCGTGTGAGGCGTTTCCTCCGGAGGTGGGGCGAAGAATGATCGATGTTCTCGTTGTTGACGATTCGGCGGTACTCCGGAAGTACCTGGAACACCTCCTCCAGCGCGAGCCGGACATTCGCGTGGTGGGGCAGGCGGCGAGCGGCGAGGAGGCTCTGGACTTCCTTGAGGAGAGCACCGTTCATGTGGTGACCATGGACATCCACATGAACGGCATGGACGGTTTCGAGGCCACCCGGCGCATCATGGCCCTGCGTCCCGTTCCCATCGTGGTGATCAGTGCCGGCTGGGAACCCCTGGAAGTGGAAAAGACCTTCCAGGCCATGGCGGCGGGAGCCGTGGCGATTCTTCCCAAGCCGGACTCCCTCTCGGGAGAGCGTGCCGCCGAACTCGTGAAAACCGTGCGGGAGGCGGCGGCGACGAAGGTTCGTTCCCGGATTTCCCAACCCCCGGGTGCGGCCGCGCATTTCCCCGCGCCGGCCGTTCCCGTTTCCGGAAGGGCGCTTCGGATCGTGGTGGGAGGCGCCTCGACGGGAGGTCCCGTGGCGGTCCGCACGTTTCTTTCGGAACTGCCCCGGGAATTTTCTCTGCCCATCCTTCTGGTGCAGCACATGAGTCCCGGATTCACCCCGGGGTTCGTGGCATGGCTCAAGGGAGGCTCACCCCTTCCGGTGGAACTCGCCGCCGAAGGCACGCGGATTGCCGCCGGGCGGGTCTACGTCGCGCCGGACGGACGTCATACGGAGATTCTTTCCGGAGGAGTGGTGCATCTCACCGACGCGCCGCCCGAGCACGGCGTCCGGCCCTCCGCGTCGCGGCTCTTCCGTTCCGCCCTGGAGGCCTTCGGCGGTGCCGTCGCGGGAGTGCTCCTTTCGGGAATGGGATACGACGGCGCGGCGGAATTGAGACGCATCCGGAAGAGCGGGGGGCTCACCTTCGCTCAGGACGAAGAGAGTTCCGTCGCCTGGGGGATGCCCGGCGCAGCGGTCCGTTGCGGCGGAGCGGAACACGTGCTGCCGCCGCATCGCATCGCCCAGGTCCTGGCAGAGATGGTTCGGGAAAGATGAAGAAGTCGGTCAAAAAGTGAAGAAATCGTGGTGATGAGCATGGGAGATGGACTTGCGATGGAAGATCGGACAGCGGCTTTGCGGAATGCCTCGGAAATTCTGGTGGTGGAGGACAGCCTTACCCAGGCGAAGCGACTCGAACGGCTCCTGAAGGAACACGGGTACGGAGTCCGGATCGCCCGGGACGGCCTTCAGGGTCTGGCCTTCGCTCAGGGGAAAAAACCTACGGTGGTCATTACGGACGTGATGATGCCCGAGATGGACGGATACGAACTCTGTCGCCGGATCAAGAGCGACGAGACGCTCCGGGATGTGCCGGTGGTTCTTCTCACGTCCCTCTCGGATCCCCGGGATGTGATCCGGGGGCTTCAGTGCGGCGCGGACAACTTTCTGACGAAACCTTACGAGGACGCCCATCTCCTGCGGCGGCTCCACCATATTCTGGTGAATCTGGATCTCCGCAGGGAGGGGCACGCTCAGATGACCGTGGAGGTCTTCTTCGCCGGGCAGCATCACAGGCTCACCGCGGACCGTATCCAGATCATCGACCTGCTGCTCTCCACCTTCGAGGCGGCGGTCCTCCAGAGCACCCAGCTCCAGAAACTGAACGGGGACTACCGCCACGCCCTGGAAGAGGTCAAGCAGGCCCAGGCCAACTTCCGGACCCTCATGGAGACCACGGGGGATGCGGTGCTGGTGGTGGATCCCCAGGGGACGGTGCGCTACGTGAATCCCGCGGCGGAGCTGCTTTTCGACGTTCGGGCGGAGGAACTCACGGGGACTCCCTTTCTCTTTCCTCTGGAGGAGGAAGGAAAGCGGGAGATCAACATCACCAGCCCGAACGGCGACATCCTCGTGGGGGACATGCGGGTGGTGAACTCCAGCTGGGACGGCGAGGTGGTGCGCCTCGTGACGATTCGGGACATCACCGAGATGGTGCTCCTGCGGGAACGCCTGAAGGAAGAGGCCATCACGGATCCTCTCACGGGCCTCTACAACCGCCGGGGGTTTCTGGCCCTCGGAGAGGAGCGCCTTGCCCTGGCGGACCGCCTCGGTTTCTCCGTGGTCTGTCTTTTCGCCGACCTGGACGGATTCAAGGCAGTGAACGACACCTTCGGCCACGAGGAGGGGGACCGGGTTCTCCGGGAGACCGCGGATGTGTTGCGGCGCACCTTCCGCGCCGCGGATGTTCTCGGCCGCATCGGCGGCGACGAGTTCGCGGTCCTGCTGGTGCAGGACGGCCCGGAGGGAATCGGTACGGTCGTGGAGCGCCTGCGTCACACTCTGGAGCGGACCAACGCACGCAACGAGAACCCCTCCGTCCGCCTTGCCCTGAGTCTCGGCGTGTCCATGCGCCTTCCCGAGGCCCCCTGCACGCTTGCGGAACTCATGGACGAGGCGGACCAGAGCATGTACGAGGAAAAAATGACGAAGAAAAGACTCCGGTCGGAGACGTAGCGGGGAAAGGGGCCGTTGCACGGAGACGCTTTCCGCCGTTGCCGCTTGTCCGCGGGGAGTTCCTTGCGTTTCGGGAACTCCCCGCGCTGTTCGTGCAGTGTCTCTCGCTCCGGGGTGTCCTTTCCCCGCCTCGGAAATGCCGCCATCCGGTGATCCCACGACCACCTCCGCCGTATCCCTTCCCCCCTTTTGTTCGTGTGTTCCCTGGCCCGGTCTCTTTCGCACGTTCGTTTGCAGCCTCGGCTTTTTCGGGGGCTCTTCGGCGTCGTCACCGTTTCCTCCCGAAACGGCGTCCGCCCTGTTTTCAACCCCCTGCACGCATCAGGAGAGGTGTGCGGGGGAGACAGCGCGTGAACGTCCGCAGCGGAAGGGCGCGTTCCGTCGCGAGCGTGTTTTTCGAAGAACGGCTCCTGTTCGAATAAAAAATACAAATCAAAAGAATTCCTTTTTATGTTCCCATCACAGATGAGGTGTCCGTTTTGCTCCGTATCGCCTATCTTGTCGCCTCGCATCGGTATGCTCTCTGTGTATCACCGGGAGAATTCGGATTCTCCGGAGGCGTGCACGGGGCACGCGAGGGCAGGTTTTCGCCAAAGCCGCAAGGACGCGGCATGTTCTGGAAGGAGGAATGGTGCATGGGCAAGGATCTCAGTTCCATCCGCATTTCAAGACTCAATCGGTTGATGCAGTTCTTTTTCACGAACCGGCGGGGAACGACGGACAGAATACTCGACGAGCTCGGCTATCGCAACGGGACGAACACGAGACGCGGGGCGGTTCGGGCGCTGCAGCGGGACCTGGAATATCTGCGGAACGAATTCCAGGTGGAGGTCGGCTTCGACCGGTCGAAAAAATTCTACGTGCTGCGGGGAACGGGGCAATACCTGCTGAATCTGGGGCTTTCCGAGAGCGAGGTGCGAAGCCTCGCCGCGGGGCTTGCCCTGGTGCGGCGTCACCTCCCCGACCTGGCTCTGGATGCGGAGCGGATCTGGCGCAAGGTGGCGGAGATTCTTCCCGAGGCACTCCTCCGCGAGGGAGAGCATCCTGCGGGGGCGCTCTCCCCGGACGTGCCCGAGAGCGCCGGAGGCGATGTCCCGTCTCCGCGGGAGGCGGAATCCGTTCCGGAAGAGAACCCCCGGACGTTGCTCTTCGCGCCGGCGAAATGAACCGAAGGACCTTGCGGCGATGCGGGCCTCCGCTTCCGAAGGATGCGGGGCGGATCTACGGCGCGTCGCCGCAGGTCTGTCTCCAGGGGCAGCGTGCGCATCCGCGTCCCCGGGGCCAGGGGCCGTTTGCGGCGTTTTCTCCGGCGTGGAGAATGCGCTGCTCCAGTTCCCGCAAGCCCTGGGCGGTTTCCGGAAACGTCACGGAAACCGACTGGAGAGGGGGGCGGAGGTAGAGAATCCGCAGGTCCGCCGGAAGCGGAAGTGTCTGTGATGCGGTACGAGGCGTTTCTCCGAAAGAGGCGCACCCTTCCCCGATCCGCCGCAGGGCCGCAACGGCGTAGAACCGGAGCTGGTCTTCATGGAGCGTTTCCGGCGCGCTCCCCCGAGGGCCGGTCTTGTAATCCCTGAGATGGAGCCCTTCGCCGTCGATCCAGAAGAGGTCGATGGCGCCCTCCAGCACGAGTGTTTCCAGGGAGATGTGGAAGGGCCATTCCCGGAAGAGCGGGACGCTTTCCTCCGCCGCGAGGCCGGCGAGGCGTCGCCCCTCCTCCGTTGCCGCGAAGGAGGAGAGCCAGCTCCGGAGGTGCGTCAGCGCACTCCGGTTTTTCAGCACGCCCCGCAGGGCCGGTGGAAGGCGTTTCGCCAGAAGCTGCCGCGCCGCATCGGGAGAGGCGGGCAGCAGCCTGTCCAGGGAGTCGGGGCGGAAATCCCACCCCTTGAGAAGTTCGTGGGCCAGGCTTCCGAGATCGGCCCCTCCTTCGCTCTCCCCCTCCTCGCGGAGGCGCTCCCACTCCAGATCCCTTCCCTGCCGGTACTGTCTGCGCCACGCCCTCGGGCAGTACTCCCACAGGGCGAAGGAGGTGGCGCTCAGGCGCTCCAGAGAACGCGGCCTTGCCTCCCGGGAGGCAAGGTGCACCACAAGGTCCCGCCCCTCCGGCTCCGGCGCTTCTCCGGCTCCGGCGATGCCGGGGACACCCGCTTCCAAGGTGCTCTCGGAAAAATCGTCTTTCGCCGCAAACGTTTCCTCCACCTCCAGCAGACGGACCGCCGGGTGCCGCTCCAGATCTTCCAGGGCACCCTGGGTCCAGGCGAGCCAGGAATGCTCCGGCGGAAAAAGATTCTCCTCTCCGTTCCGTTCCTTCCTCTTCGCCACGCCGCAGAGCACCAGGGCATCCCTGGCCCGGGTGGCCGCCACGTAGAAGAGGCGGGCCTGCTCCTCCCGCTCCTCCTGTTCCTCCAGGGCCTTGGCGAGGCGTTTCGCCGGAAGGATCGCGGAACCACTCTCCCCGTCGGGTGTGCGGACCGCCACGACGCCCAGGGCGCGGGAGGCCCGGAGCGTTCCCTCCCGATGTCCCCCCGAGGGGGTTCGCTCAAGGCCGAAGAGCACCGTCACGGGAAATTCGAGACCCTTCGCGGCGTGCACCGTAAGGATGCGCACCTGGTCGGCGCCTTCGTCTCCGCCGGGCTCCTCCACGTCCCGTTCCCGCCGGAGCGCCCGCTCAAGGTAGGCGGCGCAGCCCGCGAGGGAGGGGCCGAAGGTGCTCTCGTATTCCCGGGCCAGCTCCACAGTGCGCTGCAGGTTCGCCGCCACCCTGGACCGGGTTGCGGCGGGGTAGCTCCGGAGCCAGCGCAGGTCCTCAGCCAGGGAGGCGAGGGCCGCCGCGGGGCCTTCGCAGAGCGCACGCCGCCGCAGCGCCTCGAAACGCTCCGCCCCGAGGGGGTGTCGCTCCGCGAAGAGGGGGCGGAGCATTCCCCGTCCCGGCGCGGATTTTTCGCCCCTCGTGCCGGAATGTCGCAGCGTTCCCGCCTCGTCCAGCATCCCCTGGGCCTCTCCGGGAGGAACGAGCGAGAAGGGAGAGGCCAGCCATCCCGCCAGGAGCAGATCGTCCTCGGGATCGGCCAGGGCGCCGAGACAGTTCGTCAGGTCCGAGACCTCGCCCCGGGTGAAGAAGGAGCGGTTCTTCTCGAAGCGGGCGGGAATGTCCGCCTGCTCGAAGGCCTGCTCCAGAACGCCGTAGAGGCTTCGCGCGGGAGTGAGCACCGCCACGTCCCCCCAGCGGAGGGGGCGGTGCACGACGGTGGTTCCCTCCCGCTCCCGGATCGTGCGTCCCTCGCGCCGCCAGGCGAGCAGGAGCGCCGCCAGTTCCTCCGCGAGACGGCTCCGCGCCGAGGCGAGCTTTTCCTCCTCGCCGCCGTCGCGTTCCTTCCGGAGTGCGTCACCGGGGGCTGTGGCGGCGGATTCCGTTTCGCCGGAAGGGGTGTTTCCCGCATCGTTGCCGCGCCCCCCATCGGAAGAGCCGGAGAAGGCGTCGTTTTCCCCGGAACCCTTTCCGCGTACCGCCACCAGCAGTGTCAGGGGGGGCGGTGTATCGCCGCTGTGGAGGCGGGTATCCGGAGATGCCGCATCGCCTCCGGGGGGGACGGTGGTGCTCGCTCCCCTCGGGGAGGCCTTTCCGGGACTCCCCGGGGGAGTGACGCCTTCTTTTTCGGCGGTTTCGGAGTCTTGGGGATTGTCGGGATTTCCGGAAGGAGAAGCGCCGTTCTCTCCCTCGGGAGAGCGGAGCGGCTCGTAGGGAAGCGGCACCTCCGCGGCACCGGAGAGTCCTTCCCGCCAGAGGGATCCGAAGAGGGTGTTCACCGCCTCCAGCACTCCCGGAGCGCTCCGGAAGGAGGTGGCGAGGGACACGTAGCGAGCGGCGGAAACCGCCTCCGGGGCGCCGTCTTCCAGAAGAGATGCGCAGGTACCGCTTCGGGCGGCGCGGATGTATGCCGCGAAAAGGCGCAGATCCGCGTGACGGAAGCGGTAGATGGATTGCTTGAGGTCGCCCACGAGGAAGAGCGTGTTCTCCCCGGGGCGCCAGAGTCGCCGGAGAAGCCGGTCCTGCAGCGGGTCCGTGTCCTGGAACTCGTCCACGAGAATGTGCCGGAAGCGGAGACGTGCTCCCGGGGAAGTCGCCTCCGCTCCGCCTCGCCCGCCCGGAGCAAGGGCCTCTCCGGCGAAGCGGATGAGGTCGTCGAAGGTGAGCACCCCTGCGGAGGCCCTGGTTTCGTTCCAGGTCTGCCACACCAGGGCGGCGAGACGGAAGAGGAGCGTGCGCAGGGAGCGTTCCGGTTCTCCCAGAAAGGGAGTCGCCAGGAGAATCGCCGCAATCTGCCAGTCCTCGCGGGCCTCGTCGCGCCACTCCTTGAGAGGGCGCCCCAGCATCTCCTCGATGCGGCTCTTTGCGCCGCTCTTCGGAGGAAGTTTCGCCAGCGGTCCCTCCAGAAGGGCGCCGAGGAAGCGCGCCGCGCCCGGCGCCGCCGATTCCGTTCCCGGTGCGTCGGCTCGCTCGTGCTTCCAGGCCTTCCAGAACTCCCCGAGAGCCCCGGCGAAGGCGCTCTTCTCTCCGGAGAGCGTCGCCTCCAGCGCGGGGAAAAGCATCCCGTGCCAGAGTTCCCATGCTTGGTTCCACCGTTGCCGCAGCGCCGGAAGCAGCGGCGTCGCCGCGGCGCGGTCCGCCTCCTCGTCCCAGTTCCAGAGCGTCTCCGGCGTCTTTCCCGCGCCGCCGGAGACGCTCGCGCAGGTTCGGGCGAGGGTCGCCAGGTCCGCGGCGGAAAAGCCTCCCGCCAGGGAGAGCACGTCCTCCCGGGCGAAGAGGTCTCTCGCCCGCTCGCGCCAGGGCGGAGCAAGGCGGGAGGCGAACCACTCCGGGTCGAACTGGGAGAGCGCTTCCTCCGCGTCCTCCCAGAACTGCTCCTCCCAGGGGGGAGCGGCCAGAGTGGCCCGGGGGTCCATGTCCAGGTTCAGGGCGGCCTCCCGGAGCACCCGGGAGGCGAAGGCGTGGATGGTGGCGATGTAGGCGTCGTCCAGCCGTGCCAGGGCGTCCCGAAGATGGGGAAGCGCCTCGGGAGCCCCTTCGTACAGGTTCCGGAGGGTGGTGCGGATGCGCTCCCGCATCTCTCCCGCGGCTTTGTCGGTGAAGGTGAGGGTGAGAATCTCCTCGATCCGGCAGGAGGGGTCCGACGCGAGGAGCCAGGCGAAGCGCGCCGCCAGGGTAAAGGTCTTTCCCGTGCCGGCTCCGGCGCTCACCACCACCAGCGGTTCCGGTGCCGTCAC
>NZ_JARKPW010000128.1:0-9627 GCF_029975095.1 Aminiphilus sp. | reverse complement strand
TATCATGGACGACAGGTGGCTGGAGAATCCCCTCGAAGGAGCGTGGAGCAATGCAGACCAGCAGTCGCAACAGAGCCATTTCCTGGCCGTATCCCCGGCACGAGGATTTCGAGTCGGAACTTCGCGGTCGCGCCGCCGCCTTTTTCCGGGCCAGAGGATATCCGGTGCGGAAAAAATACCCTTTCATTCTGGCCGATTGGGAACAGTGGCCGTCCAACATCATTCTCGGAAACGTCGCCGCATACGTCCGCCGGGAGAAAGAACACCGGGCGGAACAAGGAATCGGTTTTCCTCTCCATCACTACCTGCATCACGGTCTGAGCAGCCAGGCCATGCTTTTCAACCTCGTCGGTCCGTTGGTCCTCGAAAACGACTTCGAGCCGATCCGAAGCGTGCTCGCGGCAAAAGGCACGGCATGGGGCGGCGATGTCGTTTCGGCGCGCTTTGAAATCGAGGACCGAACCGTGTTCAACGAAGCGTACGGCCAACCCACATCCGTCGACGTGGTCGTTTCCGACGGGGCATCTTCCGACCTGTTCGTCGAAGCCAAGTTTGTCGAGCGGGAGTTCGGCGGATGTTCGGTTTTCAAGCGAGGGGACTGCGACGGCAGAAATCCCTCGGAGCGTTTCTCGCTTTGTTACCTGCATCACATCGGCCGCACCTATTGGCCGCTGCTCCAGAGCCACGGCATCCTCACCCCGGCATGGTCGGCGAGCCCGGTCTGTCCCCTGTCCGTCTATTACCAGTTTTTCCGCGAAGTGCTCTTCGCCCTGCACCGGAACGGCCTGTTCGTCCTTCTGCACGACGAGCGAAACCCCACCTTCTGTTGCAGCGGCCCCGACGGGGACCGGGGCCTCTTTCCCTTTCTCGTGGCGATGCTTCCTCCGGAGATCCGATCCCGCGTCATCTCCATCAGCGTACAGGACGTGTTTCAGGCGGTCGTGACAGGCTCCGGGCGTGACGGCAGACACAAGGACTGGACCGGTGCATTCGCGGAGAAATACGGCATGCCCCTCCCGGGGACGACAAAAACCACGTGAAACCACGACCGGTCCACAAGCGTGGGGGAGCCCGCCGGCCCGGCAGAACGACGGTCTACAGACTGGTCAAGGCTCTCTTCGATGCCGGTGCCGACGCGGCTTCCGACGCCGGGTAAGCTCCACGCCTGGTGAGTCCGCCTGCCCCTCCCGACCGACCTCTCCCGCCTCGCGGCGGGGGTTCTGCGCCCCCCGGGCCTTGCGATTCCGGCGACCTCTTTGCGATCCGGGCGGTGCCTGAGACACCGGCGCATCTGCGACCTGTGCGACATCCATGACCTCCGCGCTCCCTGTAACTGTTCGGACCTCTGCGATCTCTGCGGTACCTGTGATCTCCACGACTTGTGCGATACCGACGATCTCAGGAGCACCTGCGACCTCCACGACCTCCACGACCTCCGCGGCACTTGCGATCCCTGCGCTTTTTCCGCGTCATCCCCGTGCGGGGGCGCACGGTTCCCGAAGCGTGGCCGTAGCCGCAGCAACCGGAATGTCCGAATGGGTTCGGACGGTTGACAACCTCCGGTAGGGCGGGTACAATTCCTTTGCGCTGCGGGTGGTTAGTTCAGAGGAAGAACGCTTCCTTGACGCGGAAGAGGTCATAGGTTCGAGTCCTATACCACCCACCATATGCCGAAAACGGCTCTTTCTCTTCACTTTTTGGTGCGGGGAAGGAGTCTTTGTTTTTTCTCCGTCTCGAGACATTCTCGGTTTGAGAGGAGAAAAAGAGGCATCTCCGTGGTCCGCCCCGGCGGGGTCCGCACGTCGCGGCGGGAGCGCCCGTGCTCTTGCCCGGTTCTTCCGCGCCGCGTGGTGCGCGCCGCCCTGTCCCGTTTCGTATGCCGTTTTTCCCTTTTTCGCGTTTTTCCCTTCGCCGGCTTCCCGGAACGGACTATAATGTGTGAGGAAAAGCACGAGGTCACCCTCCAACGGAGATGCTCTCGACAGCGGGCGATGGAGCCGCGCAGCGGAGTCGGTCCACAGGCTTTTCCGTTTTTTTCTGGCGCGTCCGGCGCGCCCGGAATGTCCCGTGCGTTCGGGCGGTACCGTGTGGCTGGTGTCGGGTTCGGGTGCGAAGTCAGGTTCGGTATGGTTTGCGTGTCTTCCGGCTATGGCTCGCTCTCCTTCGGTTTCCCCCTCGGGACGGAAGAAGACGGCGGGACGGAGGCGGTCGGCCGTCCGGCGAAAGAGGGACGGAAGGGGCGGCAGTGCGATGATCAGGGGAATCGGAGTGGACCTGTGCGGCGTGTCTCGCCTGCGCCGCTTCATGGAGAATCCGCGGTTTCTTGAGAAGGTCTTCTCGGAGGAGGAGATCCGCTATGCCATGGAGCGCAGCGACCCCGCGAAACACCTTGCCGCGGCCTTCGCGGCGAAAGAGTCCTTCGCCAAGGCCGGCGGATGGGGCCTTGCCGCGACGGGGCTCCGCAACGTGTCTCTCCGGCGGACCGAGACCGGCCCCGTGCTCCTGCTCGCCCCCCCTGCGCAGGACCTGCTCGCCCGCATTGGCGCCGCAAGGTGCTGGGTGAGCGTCAGCCACGACGGAGACTACGCGGTGGCCATGGTTGTGTTGGAAGAGTAAAAGGGGAGAAACCGCAACGACGTGCCCTTCCATTCTAGGATCGGGCGTCGTCGGTGTGTTCGAGGCGTTTTTCGCCTCGCGATTCGGCCTTGCGGCGTAGCCCCCTCCGGGGGATCGGTCTGATGCGACCTCGCGGAGGAACTCTGCGCAGCCGAGATCCGGTGTTGAACGGTAGTAGCGTGGGAGTTTTCGGCTCAGCCCCGCTTGGGGATGCCGCCAGGTTCTTTGCGAGAGAGGAGCGGATGTCCATGATACCGTTATTTCCCTCCCGGACCGTCCGGGAGGCGGATCTCCGGGCCTCGGAGGAGTACGGCGTCGCCGGAATGGTGCTCATGGAGAACGCCGGAGCCGGGGCGTACCGGTTTCTCCGGGAGCGCTTTCCCCGAGCGCGGCGCCTGGTGGTCCTCGCCGGGGCGGGAAACAACGGCGGAGACGGCTTCGTCCTCGCACGCCACGCCCTTCTGGAGGGCCTTTTCTGCCGGGTCTTCCTCGCCGCGGATCCCGACACCTACCGGGGAGACGCCCGGAGCAACCTCGATGCGCTCCGCCTGCTCGGGGGGGATCTCCGCTGCGCCGCGGCCTGTTCGGACGCGCATCTCCTGGAGGAACTGTCCCGGGCGGACGTGCTCGTGGACGCCCTTCTCGGAACGGGAAGCACCGGCGCGCCCCGGGGGCAGGCGGCCCGGCTCATCGCTCTCGCCGGGGCCAGTTCCGTCCCGGTCCTCGCCCTCGACCTGCCCAGCGGCATCGACGCCGACACGGGAGCGGCCCACGAGCCCCACATCTCCGCCGTGGCGACCGCCACCTTTCTCGTCCCCAAGCGGGGGCTCTTCATCTTTCCAGGAGCGGATGCCGCGGGGGAGGTGCGGGTGATTCCCATCGGCGTGCCTCTGGCGGCGGTGCTGCCCGGAGGCACCGACACGGCCCTCTTCGACGGAGAGGATGTGCGGCGACTCTTTCCCTTCCGCCGGAGGGACACCCACAAGGGACGGCAGGGGACGGTGCTCGTTCTGGGCGGCTCGGCGAATTATTCCGGCGCGCCCCTGCTCGCCGCTCTGGGAGCGCTGCGCTCCGGGGCGGGACTCGTCGTCCTCGTCGTCCCCGAGGCCATCGCGGACCGCTGCGCTGCGGCTCTTCCCGAGGCGGTGCTCGAACCGGTTCCGGGAACGCGACACGGCCCGGAGACCCTTTCGGTGCTGGAGAACTGGAAATCCCGGGCGGAGGTGCTCCTGGCCGGACCCGGGCTCGGAAGAGATCCCGAAGCCCTGGCCTGCGTGCGGAAGCTCTGGCGCACCTGGACCACCCCGGTGGTGTTCGACGCGGACGCCCTCTTCGCCCTGGCAGACCCCTCCGGGAGCATCTCGCCCCGGGCCGACGCCGTCGTGACCCCCCACGAAGGGGAGTGCGCCCGCCTTCTCGGCCTTCGGAGCACCGACGTGGCCGCCGCCCGCCTTGATGCGGTCCGCCGTCTCGGCGAGGCCCTGGGGTGCGCGGTGCTCAAGGGGCCGCACACGCTGGTCCATTCGCCGGGGATACCGAATGTCCCGGGCAGCCCCGGCGTTTCGGGCATGCTCGACCTGCCGGCGGCGTCCGAAAGGCCGGAGATGCCGACGCCCGGTGTGCCGCACGTGCCGCCGGTGCCTAACATCTCCGCCGTGGCGGGTGCGCGGAGAGCGGACACGCCCCAGGCGCCCGGTGCGCCGGGAACAACCCTCGTCATCGCCTCGGGCTCGCCCGGCCTCGCCGTTCCCGGCTCCGGAGACGTCCTTGGGGGCGTTCTCGCGGGGCTGCTCGCCCGGGGACTTGCGCCGAGAGACGCTGCGGGAGCGGCCTGCTGGCTCCACGGCGCCGCGGGGGAGCGCCTGGCGGCGACGCGGGGCGAGGAGGGACTTCTTGCCTCGGAGATCGCGGAGGCCCTTCCCGGGGTCATCGAGGAGGTGCGCCATGGAAAGACTGGAAAAAGAGCGACAGAAGAAGCGGAAGCACCGTGTCGATTGGGATGAGGAAGAACGCCTCACCGAGCGGAGCCGGATTCGGGGGCTCAAGTGGCATCTCGTGACCTTTTTTACGGTGCTCCTCTTTCTTCTTATGATAAAGATACAGCACCGCGACTGGTCTCTCGGGCCGTCGTTCCTCGTCCTCGGAGGACTCGCCGCGGGGACGCTCCTTATGATTCTGCTGGCCGGGAGGAAAAACAGAAAGTGACGCGAAACATCATGACCCAAGGTGCGCAACTCTCCCAAGAGGACTGCCGCTCCGGGGGGGATGCCTCGTCCCGCCCCGGAGGCGCCTCCTCCGTCGAGTCCTTCTTTTTTCTCGCCGCATCGCCCGAGGAGACGGCGCGTCTCGCCCGGGCCTGCGCCGCCCGGAGCTTTCCGGGACTCGCCATCCTCCTTGAGGGCGACCTCGGTGCGGGGAAAACCCAGTTCGTACGCTTCTTCGCGGAGTACTTCGGCAGGCGCGGCGTGCGCAGTCCATCCTTCACCCTGGTGAACGAATACAAGGGGGATCCCCTCCTCGTGCACGCCGATCTCTACCGCATCTCCCTCGGCGATCCGGTGCTCCGCGACCTGGAGGAGGCGCTTCGAGCCGGTGCCGTTCTTCTGGTGGAATGGGCGGACCGCTGGACGGACAGCGCCGGAGAGGAGCAATGGCGCCTCGTCTTCGCCTTCGACGAGGGAGAAGAGGGGAGTGGTGAAGGGGGCGAATCCTTTCTCACGCGGCGGCGCATCCACTGCACGGCCCTGGGAGAGCGGGCCCGGCGGAGCCTCGGAGCGGTAAAAGAGGACATGGGCCTCTCCGGCACGAACACCGGAACCAACGCCGGAGCGGACCGCCCCGAGACGAGCGCTCCGGGCGCGCCCCTCCTCGGCACGAACGCCGGAAGGCGCACCGGAACGAACGGCCCCGAAAGAGGCGGCTCCCTCTCCGGAGCGAACCGCTCCGACACGAACGTCGCCGGAACGGACCGCTCCGACACGAACGTCCCGGGCGCGCCCCTCTTCGGCACGAACGCCGGAAGGCGCACCGGAACGAACGACCCGGGGCGAACAGAGCCCGGAAAAGGAGGCGAAACACCATGAGCCTGGTTCTGGGCATCGACTGCTGCACCAGGAGAACGAGCGTCGGCTGCTGCGACGACGGCGTCCCCCTGGGGGACATCGCCCTCGACCTGGGGCGGCGGCAGTCCGCGCTGCTGCCCTTTCTTGTGGAACAGCTCCTCCGGAACGTGGAGGCCACCCTCTCCGACGTGGATCTCATCGCCGTGACCATCGGCCCCGGAGCCTTCACGGGAGTGCGCGTGGGTGTCGCCTACGCATCGGCCCTCGCGGAGGGACTGGGCGTTCGGGTCGTTCCCGTGTCCACCCTGAAGGCCCTGGCCATGGCGTTTCCCGTGCCGGAGTTCCTTGTGGTGCCCTACCTGCGGGCCCGAAAGGGACAGTACTACCTCGCCGCCTACCGCTTCGCCGCCGTGCCTCCGGACCCCGCCGTTTCTCCGGGCGCACCGAACGTTCCGGCTCTTTCGGCGGCGTCGGTGCTGGAGCCCGCGGTCCTCGCCGAAGAGGAGATCCTCCGCTTCCTGGCCGGGCACTCCTGCCGGAAAATGCTCGTCGGCGCCGGAATGGAGCACCTCGCCGCCTCCCTGGGGCCGGAGGTCTCCCTGCTCCCCGCAACGGCTCTTCCGGGCAGTACCGTGGCCCTTCTCGGCGAGTTCTCCGGCGAGAAACCCCTTGCGCCGCAGGAGATCCGCCCGGACTATCTCCGGGGTGCCGACATCGGCTGAGGACATGCGGGGCATCTCCGGAGCCCGCTTCGGTCGGCCCTGTTTCTCTTTCCCAAGGGGTTTCCGGCAATGCGGATTGTCCGGAATATGCCGAGATCAAAAGAAGTTTCTCTTCTCCAAGGGGTTTCCGGCAAGGGGAACATCGGAAGAGCGGCATCGAGCAGCGATGTTCTCTTTTCGCAGGGATCTTTGAAAATCGTCGTTTCTTTCGCAAGGATTTCCGCCGCCCTCTCCGGGGCTCCGGAAGGGGTGTTCCGGAAAGCTTTTCGCAGTGCCGTAGGAGTTTCAAAGGGGCTCTCCGATGCGGCGGGGACGCGCTTCCGGTCGCGCCGGGAACGTTTCCCTGTCCCGCCGGAATTTTTCGGGATGTCCGCAGATTTCTCGCAGCGCTTTTCCCGACACCGCGGAATGTCTCCGCTGCCTCGCGGTTTCGGCGGCATTGGCGCGACATCTCCGCCGCTTTTCGGGGCCTTTTCCGCCGTTCCGGGAGAATCTTCCCCGCCGCTGCCGCTCCGGAGAAACATTTTTCGCCGTCCCGTGAGATTCTTTTGCGCTCCAGCACCGCATTGTCGTGCGGATTTTCGTCAATTTCCCACAGTACCTTTCCGAGTTCGCGGGAATTTGCGCGGTTTTCAAGGAAACGTCTCCGGTTGTGCTCCGACTCCCCTCCGGTTTCGGTGCGTTGCCGCGGAGGATTTTCGCGAATTTTCCCCGCTTTTGCGAGCATACCTGCGAAACATCCCGCTTCCGCGGCGATTTCCGGGGCATCCTCCCCGAGAGCACCGAAAAGGGGGGAAAGGAAGCAAAAGGGATCTGGCACATCTCTGATATATACGGTATACTTTACGCTGTACATCAGATTGAATTCGACAGTGGATGTCTCTATGGATTCGGGAAAAGTTTTTTCTGACTGTTCTGAATTCGGTCCCATGTCGAGGAGGTGACCGGAGAGTTTCGAGAATGCGGTCATTGTGGGGGAGTGTCATCTACTTTTTGGTTGGGGAGGGGTGGCAATGGCAATGCGACTCATCCAGGAACATCCCATACTCGATTTCGAGCAC
This sequence comes from Aminiphilus sp., assembly GCF_029975095.1. Classification (NCBI taxonomy): domain Bacteria; kingdom Thermotogati; phylum Synergistota; class Synergistia; order Synergistales; family Aminiphilaceae; genus Aminiphilus; species Aminiphilus sp. Next base: position 2,166 of record NZ_JARKPW010000128.1, on the reverse strand, counting down.
GGGAAGAAGAAGAAAGTGCGTTTCACCTTCGACGGCACCGAGATGGAAGGCTTCGAAGGGGAACCCATCGCCATGGCGCTGCACGCCGGAGGCGTGCGGATCTACCGTGAGACGCCGGAGATGAAGCGTCCCCGAGGATTCTTCTGTGCCATCGGCAAATGCTCGTCCTGCTTCATGGTCGTGGACGGAGTCCCGAACGTGCGGACCTGCATCATCCCCCTTCGCGAGGGCATGAGCGTCGAAACCCAGCGCGGCCGCGGCGAAGTGCGCAGCGAAGAGGAAAGGAGGGTTTGAGCGTGCGGACCACGGAAATCCTCGTCATCGGAGGTGGCCCCGCCGGTCTCTCCGCCGCCATCGAAGCCGCCACCCTCGGAGCGCAGGTCACCGTCGTCGACAGCGACCTCAAGCTCGGAGGCCAGCTCATCAAACAGACCCATAAATTCTTCGGGTCCAAGGACGAATACGCCGGAACCCGCGGGTACAAGATCGCCGACATCCTCTTCGACGACCTCAGGAAAAACGCCGACCGCATCGAAATCCTCTCCGACTGCACCGCCACCGGCTACTACCCCGAGGACGGCACCGTCACCTGCATGATCGGAGAAGAGAGCTACTTCCGTATGCAGCCCAAGAAAATCGTCGTCGCCACCGGAGCCCAGGAACGGCTCATCCCCTTCCCCGGCAACGACCTTCCCGGCGTCTACGGAGCCGGAGCCGTCCAGACCCTCATGAACGTCTACGGCGTCACCCCCGGCGACCGCGTCCTCATGGTCGGAGCCGGCAACATCGGCCTCATCGTCAGCTACCAGCTCCTCCAGGCCGGAGTCCAGGTGTGCGGCGTCGTCGAATTCATGCCCAAAGTCGGCGGCTACTGGGTCCACGCCGCCAAGATCCGCCGTCTCGGAGTGCCCATCTACCTCCAGCACACCATCGTCGAAGCCCTGGGCGAGCGCACCGTCAGCGGCGCCGTCATCGAGAACCTCGCCCCCGACTGCACCCCCGGCGGCAAACGCACCACCATCGACTGCGACATCATCTGCATGGCCGTCGGACTCGCCCCCACCTGCGAACTCCTGTGGCAGGCCGGATGCGACATGAAATTCATCCCCCAGCTCTGCGGACACGTCGCCCTTCGCGACCCCTCCATGCGGACCAGCCATCCCGACATCTGGATAGCCGGAGACGCCGCCGGAATCGAAGAAGCCTCCTCCGCCATGGTCGAAGGCCGGATCGCCGGTCTCGGCGCCGCCGGAGCCTGCGGCCACGGCACCCCCGAAGAACGCAAAGAGCGGTTTGCCCACTACAGCGAACGCCTTGCCGACCTCCGGGCCGGAGAAGTCGGCGAAAAGATCCGCATCGGCGTCAGCGCCGCCTGCGTCCAGAAATGGGAGGAATAACCCCATGACCGACAACGAGAAGACCTTCAACAGCGGCATCCTCACCGGAGAGCGCCCCGGCGCCGTCCTTCCCCCCAAAGAACTTTGGGAGACCAAGAAGAACGGTCTCGTCCTCATCGAGTGCCCCCAGCGCATCCCGTGCAACCCCTGCGCCACCGGCTGCCCCACCGGCGCAGTCATCCCCTTCGAGGACATCAACGACACCCCTCGGATCGACTACAGCAAATGCACCGGCTGCGCCATGTGCGTGGCCAAGTGCCCCGGGCTCGCCTGCTTCGTCGCGGACCTCACCTGGGGAGAGAAGGAAGCTCTGTTGAAACTCCCCTACGAGATGCTCCCCGTCCCCGCGAAAGGTCAGACCGTCGCGTGCCTGAACCGCCAGGGCGACGAAGTGCACCGCACCCAGGTCGTGGGTGTCACCCAGCCGTGGAAGGACAGGACCTACGTCGTCTCCGTGGCCGTGCCGAAAGAACTCGTCTCGGAAGTCCGGGCCGTGAAGGTGGTGTGAGACATGGAGAAGGAAGTCATCGTCTGCCGTTGCGAGGAAGTCACCATGGAAGAGATCCGCGAATGGATCGGCAAGGGATACGACACCTTCGACGAACTGAAGCGCGTTCTCCGTGTGGGCATGGGCCCGTGCCAGGGCCGGGGCTGCCGTGAGATCATCCTTCGGGAGATCGCCAGGATCACCGGAACCCCCTACGCGGAGATCCCTCCCGGAACCATCCGTCCCCCGGCAAAACCCGTCAAGCTCGCTCTGCTGGCGGAA